>JBEGTB010000024.1:0-2682 GCA_041179585.1 Actinomycetota bacterium | reverse complement strand
CCCCTCGATGAAAACGATCAAGGCAGATGTAATTATGGCGACCCTTAAGAACTGCAAATGAAATGTCTTTGCCTGTTGCCTTCTTAAACGCACTTGTGGCTGCTGGCAGATCCGATTCAATCAACTGTCTTTGCAGCGCAAGGGTTGCTGTTGCAATAACGGTTCTATTCTTGCCATCTTGCTTAACCCCATCACTAGCCCTAACAAGTGCTGGAACTATGTAGCCAAGGGATTTGCCAGTACCGGTTCCAGCTTCAACTAATAGATGTTGTTTCTTGGTGAAAGCATCAGAAACTGCAATAGCCATTTCGATTTGCCCTGCGCGCGGGGCGCCACCAATCGATTCAACAACCCCTGCAAGGGCTTCAGGAACCGTTATCTTTTCACTCACGGTTTAGTCTCTAACGCTAAAGATTCAAGTTGTTTAGCCAAGGCTTCTGGAACTTGGCCAACAATTAAAGTTCCCTCAGGGGTGTCTTCTCTTTCGAAAACATTGCCTTCTTTATAGATTCGGCCAAGCAAGTCGCCATTTGCGTAAGGAATTAATAATTTGATGTCGAACTGCAAGTGAGGTAATTGTTCTTCAATTAACTTCACCAGTTCATCCATGCCAGCACCAGTAAGTGCTGATACGGCAATTGAATTCTTTTCGCGCAGCTTCAACCTGTCGATCACGAATGGATCAGCCGCATCGCTTTTATTGATCACCACAAGTTCTGGAACATCAGTTGCCCCGATTTCAGCCAGCACTGCCCTAACCGCCGTTAGTTGGCCTTCTGGATCAGGATCAGATCCATCAACCACGTGCAAAATCAAATCACTATCGGAAACTTCTTCAAGGGTTGATCTAAATGCTTCAACTAATTGATGTGGAAGATCGCGAACAAAACCAACCGTGTCAGAAATTGTGAACTCTCGACCACTTGGGGTTTTTGCTTGCCTAACTGTTGGATCAAGGGTTGCGAACAAGGCATTTTCAACAAGAACTCCAGCGCTAGTTAAGCGGTTAAGCAAACTTGATTTACCAGCGTTGGTGTAACCAGCTATGGCAACAGCTGGAATTTGTTGTTTACGACGAGCTTTGCGCTGAGTAATTCGCGCTTTATGCATGTCTTTAATTTCGCGGCGAAGTTTGGCCATTGCTTTACCGATACGACGACGGTCAGTTTCAAGTTTGGTTTCACCAGGACCACGAGTACCAATACCGCCACCTTGTGAGCCAACGCGACCACCAGACTGGCGCGAAAGTGATTCACCCCAACCACGAAGACGCGGAAGCATGTATTGCATTTGCGCAAGTGATACTTGCGCTTTACCTTCACGGCTTCTAGCGTGCTGGGCAAAGATGTCCAGAATTAACCAAGTGCGATCAACAACTTTTACCTTAACCACTTTTTCCATCTTGGATAACTGCGAAGGTGAAAGTTCACCATTACAAATAACCGTGTCAGCCCCGGTTGCCACAACAATCTGTCTAAGTTCAGCTAACTTTCCTGAACCGATGTAAGTGGCGGTATCTGGTTTGTCACGCTTTTGAATAAGCGCATCCATAACCTGCGAACCTGCAGTTTCAGCAAGCTGAGCAAGTTCAGCCATTGACCTGGTGCTTTCGTCATAACTTCCAGATGACCAAACACCGATTAGAACTACTTTCTCTAAGCGAAGTTGTCGGTATTCAACTTCGGTGATGTCTTCAAGTTCAGTTGATAACCCAGCAACACGGCGAAGCGCAGCGCGCGATTCAAGTTCTTGTTCGCCGGTTGTTAATTCGTCGTCTAAATAATCAGTCAAGATCAGCCTTGCCACAGTTGTGGCGAAATTGTTCCACTTGCAACAAACGCCGCAGGTCCGCGAAGCGTTAATGTCCCATCTGCGCTTTGATCAACAAAAACTGTGCCGCCAAGTAAATCAACTTGAACTGACCAGCCAGTTTCAAGTTCATTCTTTGTTGCCCAGACAAGTGCTGCAGCACATGAACCTGAACCGCATGCCAAAGTTTCCCCAACACCACGTTCGTGGGTGCGCATTGCAATATGAGTTGGGCTCTTTGGTTCAACAAATTCAACGTTTACGCCATCTGGGAAAGATGATGATGGGCTAACAGATGGAACATCACCAAGGCTGCCTGCATCCCAGATATTTCCAACGATTGTCACTGCATGTGGATTGGGTGAATTAATTCCACTTGCCTGCCATGAACCAGTTTCGGTAGTGACGGTTAATTCATCTTCGATCGGGTCGAACTTGCCCATTTCAATTGCAATGTTTTCAAAATTTTTATCGGCTTCAGCAACAAATGCAGTTACTGTGCCAGCACGGGTACCAATAGTAAAACTGCCATTTTTCTCATAGCCATTTTCAACTAGGAATCTTGCTGTTACCCGCAAACCATTGCCACAAGTCATGCCCAATGAGCCATCAGCGTTGCGGTAATCCATGAAGTATTTGGCGTCGCTAACTTGAAATTCACTTGCTGGCGCAATTCGAAGAACACCATCTGCGCCAATTCCTTTTCGGCGATCGCATAGAACTTCAACAGCTTTGCTGCCTGGATTAACCCCGCCAGAAGTGGCATCTAAAACGACAAAGTCATTGCCAGCGCCATGACCTTTTAGAAATGGCACCCCAGAATCTTTGCTTGACTTGGTTTTAAACATTGCACCAATTCTACTTGCCGCCCCA
>JBEGTB010000023.1:0-9333 GCA_041179585.1 Actinomycetota bacterium | reverse complement strand
GAATTAACTGAAGCACTTTAAATTCCGAGATTTTGTCAGGTCTTGGCACTAATCTGGCGATAACCAAAATTTCTGGAGACGTAACTTAAGTGGCCGATAAATTCTTAAAAGTTGATGTTTTACAACCACAAAATGCAAAACTTCCAAAACGCGTTTCATTTTCACAAATGTCCTTATTTCAACAATGTGGATTGAAATATTTCTTTTCTTACATCGATAGTTGGCGCGAACCACCGACAGCAGCACTTGCTGGTGGATCTATAACTCATGATGTGATCGAACGTTTATACCGACTACCAAACGAAGAGCGCACTTTGCCAAAAGCAATGGAAATTTTGCGTGAGTATGGTCCAAAGTTTTTACAGCAATCTGAATACAAAAAATTTGCTGATGACATGCAAATGAAGCAATCTGTCAAAGATGCAATTGAAGGTCTTTTCAAGGTTGAAGATCCAAAAAATCTTGAAGTTAAGCCTGAGCATTTGGAAATGGAATTAAATGTTGACATCAATGGTGTTAATTTCTTTGGCAAAGTAGATCGCTTCACTCAAGATGGCGTTAATCGCGTCACCGATTACAAAACTGGAAAAAGCCCAGGAAAATTTGTTGATGGGAAACTAGCTCAACCGTATTTATACGCCCTTGGCTACAAAGCCCAATATGACATTGATGTTGATGAAGTTGAACTTATTTTCCTAAATGCACATGAAGTTGTTCGTCGTCCCGCAGATTGGGGACTGGTCACAAAAGTTGGCGAAGAGTTAGCGGTAATGCGGGCTGACAGTGAATCAAGTTTGAATAGTTCATCTTGGGATGCAAAAGTTTCAAAACTTTGTGATTACTGCGCTTTCCAAGAAGTTTGCGCTGCGCGCAATCCAGATGCGCCTCAGCCAGGAAGTGATGCTGCAGCAGCTAAGCTAACCGCAGCAGGGCTTCTACACAAATAGTTATTTAGTTAGGCCAGATTTAAATACGGACAAGAACAAATCAACATCTTCTTGATTAATTACCATCGGAGGTTTGATTTTTAGCACGTTATTTGCCGGACCGTCACTTGATAAGAAAACGCCTTCGGTCTTGGCGTATTCAATTAATTCAGCAGTTAGTTTTGTTGCTGGTTCTTGTGTTGATTGATCAAGTACTAGTTCAACACCAATAAACAAACCACTACCGCGAACATCACCAATTACTGGAATCGATTTAGAAAGTTCGCGAACGCTATTCATCAAATAAGTACCCATTTTTTGAGCGTTGGCTTGCAGCGACTGATCAGCAACCACATCAAGTACTGCCTGACCGATCGCGGCTGAAACCGGATTGCCGCCAAAAGTATTGAAGTATTCCATTCCAGTTAAGAATGATTGAGCGATCTCTGGTGTGGTCACAACCGCGGCTAACGGATGTCCATTACCAATTGGTTTGCCGATAGTGACGATATCTGGAACAACATCGTGTAACTCAAAGCCCCAGAAGTGTTCGCCAACGCGACCCATGCCAATTTGTACTTCATCTGCAATACAAACACCACCCGCTGCTCTGGTTTGTTGGTAGGCAGATTTCAAAAATCCAGGTGCAAGCGTTATTTGTCCTGCAGTTGAAACGATTGACTCACTAATAAACGCACAAAGAGGTTGACCTAAATCGCCAAGTTGCTTTGTGAATTCTTGTGCATATTTTGCACCAGCATCTTGACCACGATGAATTCCCTTGTAGCTATCAGGTGTTGGAACAACCCGGACAAAATCAGGCCGGCCTTGACCGCCTTTACCAAAAAATTTATACGGACTTATGTCGATAATGCTTGTAATGTGTCCGTGATAAGCATGATCTAAAACAATCATCCCTTTTGCTTTGGTGTGTGCCCTTGCTAGACGCAAGGCTAAATCGTTTGCTTCAGAACCACTGTTAACAAAGAAAACAACATTTAGTGGATCAGGAAAAGTACTTGCCAGAGCACGGGCATACTCGATGGCATTTTGATTTATGTAACGGGTGTTTGTGTTTAGTGTTGCCATTTGTTTTTGGCCAGCAGCAACTACTCGTGGGTGACTGTGACCAACATGGGCAACGTTATTTACTAGATCTAAGTAAGGTTTACCTTTCGTGTCATAAAGATATGCACCCTTACCGGAAACAATTTCGATCGGATCTTTGAAATTCAGACTCAAAGCTCTAGACATTACGACCTGACGCTCATCAGTTAGAACATTCATCGGAAGTTTGGTGTGAGCATCGGTGCCTTCAGGCATACGCAAAACCAAATTTGGGTTTGGAGAAATGCTGCGCCAAACAGGTAACTCTAAAAGGGGAGCAACGCCGTAAATATCTAGACCCATGCCACACAAGTCAGTAAGCAATTGGAAATGTGTATGCGGTGGCCAGCCAACATTCTCATGTTCTTCGCCCATGGTTGCGATCAAGTCGCCAGCACTAATTTTCTTACCTAAATGAAGATTCTCCAGCGAAGGCCTGGATAGATGGCCGTACAAAGTGAAAAACGGAATTCCAGTATCAGTTTGATGACGCAGGATAATTACTGGACCGTAATCTAAATAAACATTGTTGTCATTGAAGTATTCAACTGTGCCATCAAGTGCTGCAAAAACTTGAGTCCCAGCTGGTGCAAATAGATCGACACCCAAATGAACCGATCTTCTCGATGGGCTATCAACCGAGAAAGCTTCACCTTCATAAACCATGCGATTTTCGCAATAGTGACCGATGGCAAGGTCAGCACCAGCTTGATTCATAAGTGCAAAAATTTGCTCAGTCTGTCTTGGAATATTTGGATTATCTGCTGACCAGTCCAGCCAAATCTTTTTGGCATCACGCAATGGTGGCATCGTTACATCAGCAATAGTTGCTTTGCCACTTTGTAAGTACTGTCGAATTAGTCGACTATTTGGATTTGCTTCAAAGCCACAAATGCTACGGAAGCGATACATCGCCAAATTTGGATCAGTTGAATTTAAGACTTCAATAAGTTTTTGAAAATGATTTTGACTTACTAGCAAGTAATCATTTGTTGGATCTGCTGCACTCTGAATAGCTGCCATCATGATACTTGTTGCGATACGAAGTTTAATTAACCCAAATAAAACTTCTAGCTCAGATGGATCAAGTGGATTTACTAAGTGATAGCCGCGTACAACTGGCAACAAGTCATAAATCGGATCTTCTAAATTTTCGATTGCATAAGCGCAAGCAACAGCTAATCCAGCGATTCGCGGTGCATGAATAACGTCACCAAAGTCAATTAGAGAAGTAACTTTATTATTCATGACAACAATGTTGTTGTCGTTTGCATCATTGTGAATAAGTTGATTTGGTAATTTGCCTAATTTTAAAAGTAATTGACTAGTTGCTAAGTCAAAAACTTCGCGAACTTCGTTTTGTAATTTGTCGTTGGAAATCAAATTTATTTTTTCGGCTAATTGCACGATTTGAAGAACATTCCAACCAAATGGCCGGTTTAGAATTTCTAAGTAATTTGTCACATCAAAATCAGCAAGTTCTCGATCAACGAGCGCTACTGCACTACCTAACGAGACCTTTAAATCTGAGGTGGCTTTGATTTGTGAATAAAGTTGGCCATCAGCCCAAGTTAAAAGTCGACCTATTTTGTTGTTCGGCAAATTAATGATCAATTCACCGTTAATTGTTTTAACTGGCCTTGGTTCATTTAGTGCAGTAATTAAAGTAAGTCGTTGCAGAACTTCTTGCTGAAGTTCAATAAATTCTCGCTCAGCTTCATGGTGAACTTTAAATATAAATTCACCATTTATGCCTACTAATTTGTAATTGAGATCACGTTCGCCAGGCAGCTGGGTAATTTCTCCAGTTAAGCCATAGTTTTCTTCAAGTAATTGCGCGATCTGCATAACTTCATGTTGCCAGACCCGCATATTTATCAACCCAGCGCCTTGCAGGAACGGCTCATTTATCTACACTTACGAGTATGCGTAATTCCAGATATCGCTATACCCGCCTAGTTATGGCACTTGATGCAGTTGGCATATTTATTGCAGGTGCCTTGCTGCTTGCGATCCCAGATACCGGATTGGATTTTCATGGATTGGGTTCATCTTTAAGTGATGTTTGGTTCGCTCGCTTTATCGGCTTACTTCTAATTACTCTTTCGATTTTGCTATCGACTACTTCTCGTCATGTCGAAGACAAGGCTTTTCAAAGGGCAGCACTGGCACTAATTGGCATTAATGCAATAGCCGCCATGTCTCTTTACGGCGCACCTGGACAAATAACCACTGGTCGAGAAGTCAGCACTGTGATTTTTGGGTTTGTTGCATTTTTATTTTTAATAACACTTCCAATCAAGCCAATCGGATATAAAGAAACAGAAAAATAGTCATGTCAGTTGTTGATGATTTCGATCTTCAAGATCCACAACTTGTTGTCAATCCTTATGACGTATTTGTTGAGTTGCGCAAACCAAACCAATTACTTTGGAGCGATCGACTTAATTTATGGCTAGCTCCAACATATGAATTAGCAAATTCCACATTACGCGCGAGAACTTTGGGCCGTATTTATCAAGATCACCTTCCGCAAAGTGAGTGGGAAGTTTTCAACTGGCTTCATTCAGATTCAATTCTTGATAGCGAACCACCAAAGCACACAAGGCTTAGAGCACTTGTTCAAAAAGCGTTTACACCTGGTCGAATCGAATCGATGCGACCAAATGTTGAACAGCTGTGCCAAGAGTTACTGATGAGTGCTGAAGAGAAGATTTCTTCCACTGGTCACTTTGATGTGCTTGCTGATTACGCTGAACCGTTACCCGTTTTAGTTATTGCAGATCTATTAGGTGTTCCGCGTGATGCAGCACCCGATCTTCGCCGTTGGTCCCAAGACATTGTGAAGATGTATGAATTTGGTACAACAAGAGAAATTGAACTTGCCGCTCAAAAAGCCGGTTTTGAATTTAGCCAATACATCGCACAGCTAGCTAAAGAACGTCGTGCAAATCCAAAAGACGATTTAATCACCGCACTTGTTGAAGTTGAAGAGCAAGGCGAAAAATTAAATGAACATGAATTAATTGCGATGTGCGTTCTCCTTCTAAATGCTGGGCACGAAGCTTCCGTTAATGGTTTTGGAAATGGCATGGTTGCCCTGTTTAACCACCCAGATCAGCTTTCAAAACTTGCAGCTAATCCGCGTGAACTTAGTGCTACTGCTCTTGAAGAAATGCTGCGCTTTGATTCACCACTTCATTTATTTGAACGAACTGCAACGGCTGATACGACCATCGGGGAAGTAACAGTTAAAGCGGGTGAAAAAGTCGGGGCGATGCTTGGTAGCGCGAACCGCGATGATCAAGTGTTTTCCAATGCCCAGCAATTTGATATCACAAGAACCCCAAACACCCACATTGCATTTGGTGCTGGTATTCACTTCTGCATCGGGGCACCACTTGCCCGCTTGGAAATGAACACATCACTGCCATTGTTATTTGAGAAATTTCCTAAATTACAATTAGCCGGTAAGCCAAAACAGCGTCCAACATTTGTATTACGTGGGTACGAAGAAATCCCGGTAACCGCAAATTAACTAAGTGCGTTTTTCATAGCACTTAGTTTTGAATTTGATTCAGCGACTTCAGCTTCACCAGTTGAACCAGCAACAATTCCACAGCCAGCAAATAAACGAAGTTCAGTGTGTTCATCATTTGCAATCGCAGCGCAGCGAAGTGCGATACCCATTTCACCGTCACCAGATTTATTCATCCAGCCAACTGGTGCTGAATAGCGCCAACGATCAAGACCTTCAATTTCTTTAATCAAACTAGATGCGCGTTCAGTTGGTGTTCCACAAACAGCAGCTGTTGGATGAAGCGATGCCGCAAGTGCGAGTACTGGCGCAGCATCAACTAATTCACCTGTGACATCTGTGCCAAGATGCTGCACGTTTGCCAATTGAAGTAAGAATGGTTTTTCCGGAACATCTAAGTCAATGCAATGTGAAGCAAGCGCTGCAGCAACTGAAGCGACTGCATACTCATGTTCTTCGAGGTCTTTATCTGAAGCAAGTAAGGCAGCAGCTAATTCATCGTCACGAACTTCGTCGCTACTGCGGCGAATAGTTCCGGCAAGAACTCGACTTGTTACCAAACCACCTTGGCGGCGAATTAACAATTCTGGTGTTGCTCCGATTAATCCATCAACTGCAAAAGTCCAACATTCTGGATAAGTGCGATTTAATTCGCGAAGTAACCAACCAACGTTTAAAGGTTCAGCGAGTGTGGCAACTATATCTCTAGCCAAAACAACTTTGTCTAGTTCGCCTTGATTAATTCGGCGAACTGCCTCATCGACGCTGCTTTGCCATTCAGAAACAGTTCTTGAACCATCAGAAAATTGCGGATAAAGATTTTGGGTTACTAAAACCTTTGGTTTAAGCACCTGGTTCACAATTTCAGAAACTTTTTCGTAAGTTACTGGCTGCTCACTTATGACCGTAAGAGTTGTGCCTGATTGATTTCGACGAACAACGATTTGTGGGACAACAACAACAGAAGTTCCCGAATCATTTGCAAATGTGAATGAACTAAATGCAATCGGCTCATCGCCAACACTTTTAGCTGTCCAATTTCGCCACCAACTTTGTGCGCGACTAAATCGTTCTGGCCCAGTTACTTCGTAACGATCAACTTCACCGATTGCAATCAGTCCATGTTGGTCCATTGCCGGACCGGTTACCCAGGCCATGCCATCACTTGGAACCAGATTCAACAAATTTGGGATATCAGCGATTGGTTGAGTCAATACGTAAATTGGCTTTGCGCCTTCAGCGACCAAGCGCTGCACGTCTACCTGACTCATGATGATTTAAGCCTACGCCTGTGCTCGACCTACTCCAATTTCGAGTAAGCGCATAAATACGGCAGACTAGAAGCATGTCTCGTGCGCATCTAAACAAGGAACCACATGAAGTGGCAGCCATGTTTGATGAAGTTGCACAAAAATACGATTTAACAAACGACATTCTTTCTCTTGGCCAAACCAGACTTTGGCGACGAGCAGTCGTTAATGCGATCAACCCACAACCAGGTGAAAAAATTCTCGACTTAGCAGCTGGAACAGGAACAAGTACTCAACCGTTTTATTTAGCTGGCGCAGATCCAGTTGCTTGTGATTTTTCTAAAGGCATGATTGAAGTTGGCCGCAAACAATTCCCACATCTAACTTTTGTTCAAGGTGATGCATTAAATCTTCCATTTGAAGAGAACACCTTTGACGCTGTAACAATTTCATTTGGGTTAAGAAATGTGCAGAACACTGAAAAAGCACTTCGGGAACTTTACCGAGTAACTAAACCAGGTGGCCGAATGGTCATTTGCGAATTTAGTCATCCAACTTGGAAACCTTTCCGCACTACTTACATGGAGTACCTGATGAAGGCACTGCCATCGATTGCGCGAAAAGTTTCCAGCAATCCAGATGCCTATGTTTATCTGGCTGAATCGATCAGAGCTTGGCCTAACCAAGAATTACTAGCCGCGTTGATTAAGGACGCCGGCTGGCAAAGTGTTGAATGGCTGGATCTGACCGGGGGCATCGTCGCCCTGCACAGAGCGACTAAATAAACTTAAATAGTGCTAGTGAAATAGTTCACAAACGCACAAACTCGGTATTTTGCAAGGCTTTATCGGTTCTAGGATTGAGAAGCCTCGAAAGAAAGGTGGCCATAAGTGGGATCGGGAAATCTATACCTACCCATATTTTTTCTAGGCCTTTTATCTTTTGGTTTCGCAGCATTCTCAGTTGGAATTGCATCAATCACAGGTCCTAAGCGTTACAACCGCGCAAAAGTTGATGCATACGAGTGTGGAATTAACCCAACACCACAACCAATTGGTGGCGGAAAGTTTCCAGTTAAGTACTACTTAACTGCGATGCTGTTCATCATTTTTGATATTGAAATTGTTTTCCTCTATCCATGGGCAGTTAGTTTCGATGCACTTGGATTATTCGGTTTAGTTGAAATGATCATTTTCATTCTCACAGTTTTAGCTGCGTACGCATTTGTTTGGCGTCGTGGCGGACTTGACTGGGATTAAAGAAGTAGCGAGAAGTAACGATGGGTCTAGAAGAAAAACTTCCAAGTGGTGTTTTACTTTCCACAGTTGAAGGTTTAGCTGGTTACGCACGCAAAGGTTCTTTATGGCCAGCAACTTTCGGTCTTGCATGTTGTGCAATCGAAATGATGGCATCAGGTGCTGGCCGTTACGACTTGGCTCGTTTCGGTATGGAAGTTTTTCGTGCATCACCACGTCAAGCAGACTTAATGATTGTTGCTGGACGTGTTAGCCAAAAGATGGCACCAATTCTTCGTCAGATTTACGATCAAATGCCAGGACCAAAGTGGGTTCTTGCCATGGGTGCATGTTCATCATCGGGTGGCATGTTCAACAACTACGCAATTGTTCAAGGCGTTGATCACGTAGTACCAGTTGATATTTACCTTCCAGGTTGCCCACCGCGTCCTGAAATGTTGATCGATGCTCTTATGAAACTGCACGATCAAATCGGTGATACCAAACTTGGCGCTAACCGCGATCGCGAAGTTGTTGAATTAGAACGGGCTGCACTTGTTGCACCGCACTCTTCAGAAATGAAGGGCTTACTTCGATGACCGAAAACAACTCTTTAATTCACGCAGGTCAACCACTTCTTGAAGTGACCACTGTTCGTGAAGGAATGTTTGGCTCAAAAGACTCAGGCGATACTTCTGGTTTCGGCGGTTTAGTTTCTGTCGTTCCAGTTCCGCAAGCAAGCGCTCGACCATTTGGTGGTTACTTTGATGTGATTGCCGATGAACTGGCGGCATCGCTAAATGACTTTGGCACTTCATTTGAAAAAGCAATTGAAAAAATTGTTATTGCAAATGATGAAATGACTATCTATGTTGCCGCCAGCGAATTACCAGCTGTGGCAAAAACTCTTCGTGATGAACCAGGTTTACGTTTTGAACTTTGTTTAGGCGTTAGTGGCGTGCACTACCCAAATCACCAAGGTAAAGAACTTCATGCGGTTTACCACTTCCGCTCCATTACCCATGGACGTAAAGTTCGCGTTGAGGTAGCTGCACCAGATAGCAATCCACACATTCCATCAATCGTTTCGATCTACCCAACAAATGATTGGCATGAACGCGAAACATATGATTTCTTCGGAATTATTTTTGATGGTCACCCACACTTAACTCGCATTCAAATGCCAGATGACTGGCAAGGTCACCCACAACGCAAGGATTACCCACTTGGTGGAATTCCAGTTGAATACAAGGGTGCCACAACGCCACCACCTGATC
>JBEGTB010000022.1:0-21023 GCA_041179585.1 Actinomycetota bacterium | reverse complement strand
ATCGGACTTTGGAATCGGTCACTGCTTGAAATTAATTCAGTTGCGGTTTTGCCATACGACAATTACTTAAAACGTTTCCCGGCATATCTGCAACAGCTGACAATGGAAAGCAACGGTAAATCGGTAACTCGTGATGGCCAGTCTGTTGGAGTTCAAACTGGCGCTATTTATTGGGGAGAACCAGGAACAAACGGACAACATTCGTTCTATCAATTACTTCACCAAGGCACAGCAACAACTGCAATCGACATTATTTATCCAGCAAAGTCCCATGCCAAGTTAGCTGGTCACCACGATGTATTGATCAGCAATGCCTTAAGTCAAGCATCAGTATTTGCATTTGGGCGAACTGCTCAAGAGTTGAATTCTTTAGGAGTTAAACCAGAATTAGTTCCACACAAAGTGATGCCAGGAAATAGACCAACGACTGTAATTACATTTGATGAATTGACGCCAAAGGTTCTTGGTTCTTTAGTCGCACTTTATGAACACATCGTTTTTGTTCAAGGAATCTTGTGGGGAATTAACTCATTTGATCAATGGGGTGTAGAACTTGGCAAAGAAGTAGCCAATTTAATCTCGCCTTACTTAACAAATTCAGCAGATGTTTCTAAATTTGATCAAGCCACGCAGGCTGCAATTTTGGATTACCGAAAGAAACGTTAATTACTTTTCGCGGCGACGAAGGTAGCGTTCAAATTCTCTTGCGATAGCTTCACCGGAGGCCTCTGGCAATTCTGCAGTATCTTGAGTTTCTTCAAGTGTTCTAATGTATTCAGCAACTTCCTCATCTTCGGTTGCCAATTCTTCAACACCTGTTTGCCACGCTCTGGCGTCTTCTACTAAATCAAGCACTGGAATAGAAGTATCCAAAACATCTTCAAGTCCACGAATCAGCGCAAGTGTTCCCTTTGGACAAGGTGGAGCGCCAACATAATGTGGCAACGCTGCCCAAATTGATGCAGTTGCGACTCCACGTTCTTCTGCAGCAAAAGTTAAAGCCGAAATAATTCCTGTGGGACCTTCATAGTGTGAAGTTGTGTAGCCAGTTAGGTTTTGTATTTCTGGATTAACCGAAGTTCCATTTACTGGAACTGGGCGAGTGTGCGGTACTTCAGCCAACATCGATCCAAGAGTAATTAGAACGGCGCCTTCGGGATCTCCAATTTGGTCAAGTAGGAGATTTGAAAATGATGTCCAGCGCATGTTTGGTTCATCGCCTTGGATAAGAAATATTTTTGTTTTGGGCAAAGTCTGTGCTGTAGCTGAGTAGATCTTTGTACCTGGCCAAGAAAGTTCACGAACTCCATTGACATCAGTACTTATTTCAGGACGATTAAACGTAAAGTCATAAAAATCATCAGTTGGAATTTCATAAACCTGTTGACCATCCCAGACTTCAATTAAATGACTTATTGCATCAGTTGCTGATGCTCCTGCATCACTCCAGCCTCCAAATGCTGCGATCACCACAGTTGCTTCAGCTGGGAAGTTGGGTTTCAAACTCAAGTTATTCCTTTTATTGCGCTAACCAAGACTACCTTGAGGCACTGGCAGGTTATAAATACTGAAAGAATAGGTTAATGCGTAATTCTGGAGTCTTTAGTGCCGGTGACCGGGTTCAACTAACTGATAACAAAGGCCGTAAGTACACCGTTTTACTTGAAGCTGGAAAATCCTTTTTCACAACACACGGTGGTATTGCCCACGACGATTTGATTGGCAAGCCAGAGGGTAGTGCAGTTTCCTCTACCGGCAACATGATTTATCTTGCGCTTCGCCCGCTGCTAACCGATTTCGTTTTATCAATGCCAAGAGGAGCAGCAGTCATCTATCCAAAAGATGCAGCTGCGATTGTTGGTTTTGCTGACATCTTTCCTGGCGCAACCGTTGTAGAAGCAGGCGTTGGTTCAGGAGCACTTTCATGTTCATTAATCAGAGCTATCGGTACAACAGGTCACCTGCACAGTTTTGAACGCCGGGAAGACTTTGCCAAGATTGCCCAGAAGAATGTAAAAACATTCTTCGGCGAACTTCCAAATAATTGGGATGTTCATTTGGGTGATCTTCAAGTTGAAGCAGCCAAACTTAAAGATCAAAGCGTTGATCGAGTTATTTTGGACATGCTTGCCCCATGGGAATGCATTGATGAAGTTTCACGAATTCTTAAACCAGGTGGAGTTCTAATGGTTTATGTTGCAACCACAACGCAAATGTCCAAGATTGTTGAAGATGTCAGAGTCGCAAAAGGTTTCACCGATCCACATGCTGAAGAGTTGATTCAACGTCCATGGCATGTCGAAGGTTTGGCAGTTCGCCCAGATCACCGGATGCAAGGACACACTGGGTTCCTTGTCACAACAAGACGCTTGGCACCTGGCACTGTTTTGCCACCACGTCGAGTTCGCCCGGCTAAAGGTGCAGAAACTACACCTTTAGAAGTAAAGTCAGAGAACGAGGAGTAGTCGCTGTGTCTGAAGTAACTTCGCAAACAGATCAAACGCGAGCTCTGCATGCCAAAATTGATGAATTGGCTGACAACAATCAAAAACTTGCTGCAACTTTGCGTGATGCACGCGAACAAATAATCGGACTTAAAAACGAAGTAGATAAATTAAGCGCGCCACCAAATGGCTATGCAACATATTTAGGTCAAGCAGGTAACGGCCTAGTTAACGTCATGGTCAATGGGCGAAAAATGCGCGTTGAAATTGCACCAAGTCTTAATTTGGATTCTTTAAAGCCCGGACAAGAAGTAATTCTGAATGAGTCCATGAATGTGGTGGTTGCTGGTCAATATGAATCACACGGTGAAATGGCGACATTCCATGAATTATTGCCAGATGGCGAGCGTGCCATTGTCATTGGTCGATCAGAAGAAGAACGAATTGTGCACTTGGCAGAACCTTTGAGAAGTGCTGTTCTTAAGCAGGGCGACAGCCTTTTATATGACACACGTTCTGGATTCGCTTTTGAACTAGTCAATAAGACTGAAGTCGAGGAACTTATCCTTGAAGAAGTTCCGGACATTAACTACACCGACATTGGTGGCCTTGGACCACAGATTGAACAAATCCGCGACGCAGTTGAATTACCGTTCTTACATCGCGATCTTTACAAAACATATGAACTCAAAGCACCGAAGGGTATTTTGCTTTACGGCCCTCCAGGTTGCGGCAAGACATTAATTGCAAAAGCAGTTGCAAATTCACTTGCAAAGAAAGTTACTGAGATTAGCGGAATTGGCGAGGGTCGTAGCTACTTCTTAAACGTAAAAGGCCCTGAGTTATTAAATAAATATGTCGGCGAAACAGAACGACAGATCCGTTTAATCTTCCAAAAGGCTCGAGAAAAAGCCAACGAAGGCACACCAGTAATCGTCTTCTTTGACGAAATGGACAGTTTGTTTAGGACTCGCGGAACTGGTGTTTCAAGTGACGTCGAAAACACAATCGTTCCGCAATTACTTGCTGAAATAGATGGCGTTGAATCTCTTGAAAATGTGATTGTTATTGGTGCATCTAACCGTGAGGACATGATTGATCCAGCAATTCTTCGACCTGGTCGCCTTGATGTGAAGATCAAGATCGAAAGGCCAACGGCAACTGCTGCGCGTGAAATTTTCCGAATTTACTTAACCCAAGATTTACCTATTCATGACTCAGCACTTTCAAAGTTTGGCGATGGGGCAAAAGCTGTTAGCCAAATGACTGATGACCTAGTAGACGAAATGTTTAGCACTGTTCCAGCAAATGAATTCTTAGAAGTTACTTATGCAAACGGTGAAAAAGAAACTCTTTACTTTAAAGATTTCAGCAGTGGCGCAATGATTGAAAACATAGTTGCTAGAGCCAAGAAAGATGCAATTAAGAACTTCTTAGCAACTGGTGAGAGCGGCATCAAGTTTGAACACTTGCAACAAGCTGCTCGCGCTGAATTTAGAGAAAACGAAGACCTTCCTAACACCACAAATCCAGATGATTGGGCACGTATTTCTGGCAAGAAGGGTGAACGAATCGTATTTATGCGCACATTGATTCAAGATGAACAAGGTGGCGAATCAGGTCGCACAATTGACACAACTTCTGTTGTTAACCACTACCTCTAACTAAAAGATTTAGGCATGTCTGTTCATCGCATTATGGGTATCGAAACCGAATTCGGTATCGCATCACCTGGGAATCCAAATGCCAATCCAATGATTATGTCTAGCCAGGTTGTCAATGCCTACGCAGATTTAACGATGCCTAATCGAATTAAGCGAATGCGTTGGGATTATGACGTTGAATCACCACTTCGTGATGCTCGAGGTTTTGACATGAGTCGTGCCGATGCTGATCCAAGTCAATTAACTAATGAAGACTACGGAATGGCAAACGTTGTTCTTACAAACGGCGCAAGGTTTTATGTTGACCATGCGCATCCTGAATATTCTTCACCTGAAGTAACAAATCCACTTGATTGTGCACTCTGGGACGCAGCTGGCGATCGAATTATGCAGATTAGTGCTGAACATGCCAGCAAGTTAACGGGTGAACTATTCACTGCTTACAAAAACAACACTGATGGCAAAGGTGTTAGTTACGGAACGCATGAGAATTATCAATTAGACCGAGCAACGCCTTTTGGTCGGATTGTTGAATACTTAACGCCATTCTTTGTCACCCGCAGCGTCTTTGCTGGTGCTGGGCGAGTTGGCCTGGGTCAAGAAAGTCATCGACCAGGTTTTCAAATTTCACAGCGAGCCGATTTCTTTGAGGCCGAAATTGGTTTAGAAACAACTCTGCGCCGTCCCATTATCAATACTCGAGATGAGCCGCATGCAGATCCTGACAAATACCGAAGGTTGCATGTGATTGTTGGCGATGCAAACATGTCTCAATTTGCAAACTACTTAAAACTTGGATCGACATCTTTAGTGTTAAGCATGATCGAAGATGATTACCTAAAAGTCGATCTGCAACTTCATGATCCTGTTTCAAATATGCACATGGTTAGCCATGACTATGAGTTCAAAGAGCGCTTGACCAAACGCAATGGCCAAGAAATCTCGGCTCTAGACATTCAAGAAATTTACATCGAACATGCTGAAAAGTATGTAATCGAACGTGAGAAAAATGACCCGATGACCATGGATGTTTTAGGTCATTGGCGTCGAGTTGTTGACACTCTAAGAACTGATCCAATGTCGCTAAGTAACGAGCTGGATTGGGTTGCCAAATTCAACATCATGGATGCTTATCGCAAACGCGATAATGCACTCTGGAATGATCCCCGCATCGAGACAGTAGACATTCAGTATGCAGATTTACGACCAAGTAAAGGTCTTGCGCTAACTCTGCAAGCTAAAGGTCGATTAAAAACCATTTTCACTGAAGAACAAATTCAATCAGCAATTGTTAATCCGCCAACAGATACCAGGGCTTACTTCCGTGGAAACTGCGTTGGGGCATATGAAGAGCAAATAGCTGCAGCATCTTGGGATTCAATTATTTTCGATTTTGGTATCCAAGAACCTATGGTTCGGCTCAACACAGTTGATGCTCGTAAAGGAACTAAGGAACTAACTGGATCACTCTTTGAAAAGAAACTATCTGCCCAAGACTTTGTGTCTGCATTAACTGGCAATTAGCCAATAGCCTACGATTGAACTAAGCAGTTCCAGGGAGCCAAGATGACTGAACGTGAATTTAGAAGCGCAAGTTCAGCACGTCAGGATCAGACTGAAGATGTTGTTATGCCAACGGCTAGTAAGAATGAAGTTGATGTTACAGACATCCTTGATGAAATCGATTTAGTGCTAGAAGAGAACGCCGAAGAATTCGTTAAAAGTTTCGTTCAAAAGGGCGGACAGTAAAAGTCGCTATGGCGAGTCAATTTCGTCGCATTTACGGTATTGAAACCGAATTTGGTGTCACCTGCACATTCGAAGGTCAACGTCGACTAACCCCTGATGAAGTTGCTCGATATTTGTTCAAACGTGTTGTTGCTTGGGGAAGAAGTAGCAACGTTTTTCTAACTAATGGATCTCGCTTGTATTTGGATGTTGGAAGTCATCCAGAGTATGCAACGGCTGAATGTGATGACCTAAAGCAACTAGTCATTCATGATCGAGCTGGCGAACGTGTTGTTGAGGATTTAATTTCAGATGCGCAAGACCGCTTGGCTGAAGAGGGCATTGCTGGGGAAATTTATCTTTTCAAAAACAACACTGATTCATCAGGAAACTCATACGGCTGCCATGAGAACTACTTAATTCGCCGCAGGGCAGATTACTTAACACAAATCGAAGCACTGCTTCCTTTTCTCATCAGTCGCCAGTTAATTAGTGGTGCTGGAAAAGTTTTAGAGACTCCACGCGGCACTATCTATTCACTCTCGCAGCGTGCTGATCATATGTGGGAAGGCGTATCAAGCGCGACAACTAGATCCCGCCCGATTATTAATACACGTGATGAACCACATGCAGACTCAGAGGCTTATCGCCGTTTGCACGTAATTGTTGGCGATTCAAACATGTCTGAAATGACAACGATGTTAAAAGTTGCTTCAATGGAATTTGTTTTAAGAATGCTTGAAGCAAACTATTTGAAGCGTGATTTCACTTTGGATAATCCAATCCGCGCTATTCGTGATGTTTCACACGACATTACAGGTCGGGGATTGATCACTCTTGCCAGCGGTCAATCATTAACCGCACTTGAATTGCAAAGTGAATATTTAAGGTTAGCTAAAGAATTTAGTGCAGATCATGACTTAACAGATCTTGAAAAACAATCTTTAGAACTCTGGGAACGAACATTATTTGCCATTGAAACATCCAATTACAAGTTAATCGATCGGGACATTGATTGGGCCATCAAGAAGAACCTGCTTGATGGTTACATGCAAAAGCATGGATTGGAATTAGATAGTCCAAGAATTGCTCAACTTGATTTGATGTATCACGACATCACCCAAAGTCGAGGTCTTTTTTATCTTCTTGAACGCAAAGGAATGGCTAACCGAATTTCATCAGATGAAGACGTGCTTCAAGCAAAAACAGTTCCGCCTCAAACCACGAGAGCAAAACTTCGAGGTGATTTCATCACAGCAGCGCAGAATAAAAATAAAGACATCTCTGTTGATTGGGTTCATCTGAAGATGAACGATCAGACTCAGCGGACAGTTTTATGCAAAGATCCATTTGCTAACACGGATGAACGAGTTCAGCGGCTGATTGACGCGATGTAATGTCGGTTCATAAAAATTTAGTTTTAATAGGTAGGCTCTAATAATGTTTTCAAAAATATCAATCGCCATCGCAACCGCACTAGTCTTAACTGCCTGTGGTAGCCAGAGCTCAACGCAAACATCAGTAGAAGCAACCCCTGGTCAGGCAATTAAAGTGGCCGGTCCGCTTGATCCAATCACTGTTGCTGGAATTACTGTGAGCGGAAGCCTTGATTCTGAACCTGTTATTGAGATAGGCAGTGATGCCGAACCTGTATCCGAACTTGGAATTGGTGATCAAGTACTTGGCACCGGTGACTCAGTTGTTCCAACTTCAACAGTGCTTGCTCATTACATTGGTGTTGGCTTAACAAGTGGTCAGAAGTTTGATTCATCATGGGATCGAGGAGAACCAATTCAATTTGGACTTGATCAAGTTATCCCAGGTTGGACTCAAGGATTAACTGGAATGCAAGTTGGTGGACGAAGAGTATTAGTAATCCCTGGCGAGCTTGCCTATGGTGCTATGCCTCCAGCTGGAAGCGGAATTGAACCAGATGAAACTTTAATTTTCGTCGTAGATTTAATCGATTTCGAATAGAGGACAAAATGGAAAAACCAGAAGTAGATTTTCAAGAAGGCCCAGCTCCAACCGAACTAGTTATTAAAGATTTAGTTGTTGGTACAGGCAACGAAGCCACACCTGGAGCGAAAGTAACGGTTCACTACGTTGGTGTTGAATTCGAGTCGGGAGAGCAATTTGACTCTTCATGGGATCGCGGCGAATCGATTGAATTTCCACTGCGTGGCTTAATTGCAGGTTGGCAAGAAGGTATCCCAGGTATGAAAGTTGGCGGTCGTCGTCAATTAACAATTCCACCAGAGTTGGCTTATGGCCCTGCAGGTAGTGGTCATCGTCTATCTGGCCAGACATTAGTTTTCATCATTGATCTTTTAGGCGTTGGCTAAAAAATGTCAGATAGCAAGACTGAGCGAGAGTTAAACCTGCTCTTTGTCTTGCTTAACGCCAAAAGACCAATTGAACGCGAAGAGATTCGTAAGCGAGTTCCTGGTTATTTTGGAAAGAGCGACGAAGCTTTTGAACGCGCTTTTGAGCGAGACAAAAAGATGCTTCGGGAAACTATTGGCGCTCCGGTTAAGACAGTTCAACTAGATAAATTCCATGGCGATGTTTTTGGTTACAGCATCGATCCAGATGAATGGCAGTTACCTGAACTTAAATTAACCAGCGTTGAACGTGCACTTTTGAATCTAGCAAGTTCCGCCTGGGCACATACTCAACTTGGCCCAGCTCTTGCTGATGCCGCACTTCGTCTAGGCGATGATTCAAAAATCCAAAGCCCAATACATCTTGACCTAGCCAGGCAAAGTGAGCACTTAGAAAAAGTGCTAAAAGCTCAAAGTCTTGGAAAGTGTGTTGAGTTCACTTACTACAGCAAGAATTCGGATTCAGTTGATGAACGCTTAATTGCCCCATGGCGAATATTTTTAAGCGATGGAAATTCATATTTGATTGGCTTTGACCAATTAAAAGGTGAACAGCGGATCTTTAAGATTTCACGAATAGTTGGGGAAGTTTCGATCAGTGCTGAAGATGCGATTGAGAGTGCTCCGGTTGATTTGCAACCAGCTCAATTAATTTCTAATTGGCAAGCAGACTTAGCTACCTTGATTGATGTAAATCTTGAAATCAAAAAGGAACAAGCTGGGGAATTACGTTTACTTGCATCAAGTATTACTTCAGGCGATCAGTTCGATTCCGTTGAGTTAAGACAGATTGATCAGGACAAATTAGCTCGAATTATTGCTAAAAATTGCGATCAAGTGAAAGTGATTTCTCCAACTTTTTTGCGCGATGAAGTTGTTCGACTCTTGGCCGGAGTTTTGAAATGATAAAAAATAGTCTGGCTAAATTAGTTGAGATCTTGCCGTGGCTTGCTGCTAATCCTGGTGCGTCTGCTGATGAAGTTGCAAAGCATTTTGATGTTTCAAAAATTGATTTACTCAACCTGCTTCAAGTGGCAACATTTACCGGCCCTGGACAAGGCGGCGGGGAATTAGTCGACATTGATTTGTATGACGAAGAAAGCCTTTTTGTTGCAGATGCCAAAGGTTTAGAACGTCCGATCAAATTTGATTTAAATACCGGCCTTGAGATTTTGAGCGGTTTACATTATCTAGTGCAGTTACCAGGTGTGGTTGATACAACCGCACTAGAACAATTCATCGCAAAACTCCAAAAAGCTTTTGGCGTAAGTGAGATTCCGATAGAAGTTCTAAACAGCGAATCCACCGATCAGATAGCACTTGACATTGCCAATGCAATAAATCAGGGAGTAGTGGTTGAAATTGAATACGCTGCTGGAAATACTGGCAGAGTCTCTTCACGAGTTATTGAGCCAAAGAAAATCACAGTAAGTGAAAACATTCGCTACGTTGTTGCATTTTGCCATGCCGCTCTTGCAGAGAGAACTTTTAGATTAGACAGAATCAAAACTCTACAATTATCCAATCGAAGAGCAACTTCAAAAACCAATCCTGGAACGTCGACAGGTTTGGAATCAGGCCAAATTGAAGTGACAATCGAGTGCACAAACTCTGCAGTCTTGGAATTTGATCCTCGGATAATTAAGTCAAAACGCACTGTCTCAGACGCAACAGTCGAACTTGTTATCGCTATTCATGACCTCGAGTGGATTGCGCGTGAGATTTTGGCTAGTGGCGGGCAGGTAAAACCTATTGCTCCGCCAGAATTGACGCTAAGAATTAAGGAAAAAATTTCCACATGGCAAGTTCTAAATAACATCAGTTAAGGTAGTTATACCTACTTAAAAGGAGAGAGTGTGCGAGCTCTATTTGATTCACCTGCAGCAATCATTTTGATTTTGTTGGTAATTGTTCTATTTGGTTCAAAGCGCTTGCCAGATGCTGCTCGCAGTGTTGGTCGCTCAATCCGTATCTTTAAGTCTGAAATGAGTTCAGAAGCTAAAAAAGATACCGAACAAAAATCAGGTAACGAATAACCAATGACCACTGCGTCAAGCGCCATGACGCTTGCCCAGCATCTTCGTGAACTTCGTAATCGCATTGTTAAGAGTGCACTTGCAATATTGATTGGCACGGTTGTTGTCTGGCAGAAATTTGCAACCATATTTGGTGCTATTCGCCAGCCTTTTGATCAGGTAGCTAACGACAGCACTGTACTTGCACTTACAGGTGTAACTAGCGGATTTTCCATGCAGTTACGCGTATCGCTTGCTTCAGCAGTTGTCTTAACCTCACCAATTTGGTTATTCCAAATCTGGCGTTTTATTTCACCAGGCTTACATGGAAATGAAAAGAAGTGGGCTTATATTTTCGCTGGTGTCGCAACACCACTTTTTCTCTCAGGTGTCGCTTTGGCATATGCGGTGATGCCTCGAATGCTCAGAGTTCTTTTTGAATTTACACCAACCGATGTTGCCAACTTCACAAATGTGGACACATATCTTTCATTCTTTTTGCAATTGACTCTGTTTTTTGGAGTTGGATTTTTATTACCCCTGATTTTGGTTGGTTTGAACTTCGCTGGAGTTTTAACAGGAACAAAGATTGCTTCTGCTTGGCGTTGGATAATTTTAGGAAGCTTTGTCTTTGGCGCTGTTGCCACTCCCAACGGCGATCCTATTGGGATGACTATTGTTGCTCTTCCGATGATTGCCTTATCTGCAATTGCATTGGGAATTGCGCTTCTAAACGACAAACGCAGATCACGTAAGTCCAGAACTTCAGGGACAAACATTTGGTCAGATGACAAGCAGTCACCGCTTTAACCCAGTAAAGTCAAAATGTCATGTTTGCGCTTTTGATAAAACCAGCAGCGATGAAGAAAGCTGCGCATAGAAAAGTTATTTCTGACTTAAAGGATTCTGGGGCAATCTTTCTAACTGGACATGATGCAGTATCAATAAGAAGTGAAATTGAATCAATAAAGGTCATGCACTCTGACCTAACTGTTGTGGCTTGTGGTGGTGATGGCACAGTTAATCTTTGCCTGAACAGCATTGTGGATTTGAATGTGAAATTTGCTGTATTGCCGATGGGTACAGGCAATGATTTTGCTAGGTATTTAGGTTTAAAGGATCTGGACGATGCCTTATTGGTGCTAACTGCGGGATTGAGTTCAAAAGTTGATGTTGGCAAGGTAACTCTGGCAGACGGCTCTGTGAAATATTTTGGGGCTGTTGCTTCATGTGGATTCGATGCCCAAGTAAATGAAATCGCTAATCAAATGTCTGGTCCGAATGGGCCAATTAAATACTTAGCTGCCGTCTTTAGAGAAATTTCTAATTTAACCTCATTACATCTTTCGATAAAAACGACGGATCAAAATTTAGTTGGTGATTACACGCTGATCGCTATTGGAAATACAAGCTCGTATGGCGGGGGAATGTACATCACACCAGCTGCGGATTTAACGGATGGAAAGTTCACAGTCACTTATGTAACGAAAGTTAAACGCAGAACTTTGCTCAAGGTTTTACCAAAAGTATTTTCGGGCAACCATGTTTTTCATCCTAAAGTTGCAGTCGATGAGACAGACCGAATAGAAATATCTGGAGATCCGTTTCCTGTATACGCCGATGGTGAACGACTTGGATTGGGACCAGCGAAATTTGAGGTACTTCCAGCGCGCTTAGAAGTATTGACTACGGAAAGCATTTATTCTTAATTCATGACCCAATCACCCGCAGAAATGTATGCTGCGGCGAAGGCAAGGTCTGCACTAAAGCACACGGTATTTGGAGAATTCCAAGAATCCCGACCATATCCTTTGGATCAATTTCAAATCGATAGCTGCATACATGTGCAAAATGGCAAAAGCGTTTTGGTTGCAGCGCCAACTAGTGCGGGCAAAACCATCGTTGGACTATTTGCTGTTTACATTGCATTAAGTAAGCAATCTAAGTGTTTCTATACAACTCCGATCAAAGCGCTTTCGAATCAAAAGTTTGCCGAGTTCGTTGAAGAGTTTGGCGCTGAAAATGTGGGTTTATTAACTGGCGATAACAGTATTAATGGAGATGCACCAGTTGTGGTTATGACAACTGAAGTGCTTCGAAACATGCTTTATGAAGGCCGAGATCTAGCAAATCTTTCTCATGTCGTAATGGATGAAGTTCAATATCTTGCAGATCGTTCTCGTGGCGCAGTTTGGGAAGAAGTAATTATTCACTTGCCAAAGCACGTTAAGGTTGTGGCGCTTTCGGCGACGGTTAGTAATGCTGAAGAATTTGGTGATTGGCTCGAAGCTGTTCGCGGTGAGACTGAAATCGTTGTCGAGGAACATCGACCAACGCCATTGCACCAACATGTAATGGTCAAAAATGATGTTCTAGATCTATTTAATCGCGGGGAAGTGAATCGAGAACTACTTCGGATTGCCCAGAATGAGAGATCCCAGCAGAGATTTAGCAAGGGCAGAGGTCGATTTGATAGCCGTTTAACACCAAGTCGAATACAAGTAATCGAAGAGCTTCAGCGGCAAGATCTATTGCCATCAATCACATTTATTTTTTCTCGGGCTGGGTGCAATGACGCCGTGAGCCAATGTTTGGCATCAGGACTTTCATTAACTTCTCGCGAAGAGCAATTAGCAATACGAGGTCATGTCGATGCCGCATTCGAGGAAGCTGAAGTTGAAGAATTGCGCGCTCTAGGTTACCTCTCTTGGCGGGAAGGCTTAGAACGCGGGATCGCTGCTCACCACGCAGGACTTCTTCCGGCATTCAAACAAGTGGTTGAAGAGCTATTTCAGCAAGGATTGGTCAAAGTTGTTTTCGCCACCGAAACTTTGGCTCTTGGTATCAACATGCCAGCAAGAAGTGTTGTTCTTGAGAAGTTAGTGAAGTGGAATGGAAGCGTACATGCACCGATTACTCCAGGTGAATACACACAACTAACTGGCCGTGCTGGTAGACGAGGCATTGATTTTGAGGGACACGCGATCGTGTTATGGCATAAAGAACTTGATCCAGCGATGTTGGCAGGTTTAGCAAGTACTAGAACTTATCCACTTAAATCAAGTTTCCGCCCTAGTTACAACATGACTGTAAACCTGATTTCTGAATTTGGAATTGAACGTTCCAAAGAATTGCTTGAATCATCTTTTGCACAATTTCAGGCAGACCGGTCAGTTGTAGGGTTAGCCACTGAAATTAAGCGAGCTCAAGACGCACTAACTGGGTACCACGAATCTATGGAATGCCATCTTGGTAATTTTGGCGAATACATGGCACTTCGCAGAAAAATCACCGACATTGAAAAATCCGCAGTTAAATTAGCCAGCAGATCACGAAAGGCAAATGCAACTACATTTCTAAATGATTTAAGACGTGGTGATGTCATTGGCTTTGATGATGGACGCAGACATTCTGTTCCATATTTAGTGATCGATGAAGCACGTGATTATGAAGATCCACGCCCACGAGTAATCAGCGCTAACGGACAAGTTAAGCGAATCTCTATTAGCGATTTAACTGACGAAGCCAATGTGCTCGGCGCTGTTCAAATACCTTCGCAATTTGATTCAAGAAATGTAAAATCCAGAAAATGGGTTAGTGAAAACTTAGCTAAGTTCAGCAAATCATTGAAAGACAGCTCTTCGAAAAAAGAACGCCATACCAGCGATGATGTTGAATTAAATCGTCTTCGCAAAGCCCTTAAGGCACACCCATGCCACGGCTGTAGTGATCGTGAAGCCCATGCAAGATGGCATGAGCGTGAAACCGTGAGTAAGAAAGATATTCATAAATTAGAAGATCAAATTTCAGCCAAGACTTCATCTATAGCCAGAGAATTCGATCGGATCTGCGATGTTCTCTTGCATCTTGGGTACCTTAAGAAAGAAGACTCAGAGTTGACGGTCACTACTGATGGTCAAACTCTTGGTCGAATTTATTCAGAGCTTGATTTGTTAGCAGCCGAAGCGATTCGAACTGGACTTTTGTCGAAATTGGATCCCGAAGCTATTGCAAGTGCAGTGAGTGTTCTGGTTTTTGAATCCCGTAAAGATGATGTTGAACCTCCGGTATTGCCTGAAGGTGAATTAGGTGTCGCAATTGACAGCATGTTTGATCTGTGGGGTGAGATTAAGGATGTTGAAAGTAGTTACCGTCTTAATTATCTTCGTGAAGCAGATGCAGGATTCATCTGGCCAATTTGGAAGTGGGCAAGGGGACAGAATCTAAACAAGATTTTGCGAAATTCCGATCTGGAGCCCGGAGACTTTGTCCGCTGGGCTAAACAAGTTATTGACATACTAGGTCAGCTAGCAAGTGCAACCAGTGATCCTAAAACTGCAAGAGCTTGCTCACAGGCGCGTGACTTAGTTGATAGAGGTGTTGTGTCTTGGTAGCCAATGGACTTTATTTCGACACTGCAACTATGTATTACCGGTCATTCTTTGCTGTGCCTGAATCTGTTACAGCTCCAGATGGATCACCGTCAGGAGCTGTTCGCGGTTTTCTTGAAATGGCAACAGCCTTCATCAAAGCCAATCCCGCTAAAGAAATTGTTTTCGCCTGGGATACAGATTGGCGACCTCAATGGCGTGTGGATCTAATTTCTAGTTACAAAGCTCATCGTGTTGATGAATTGGCAGTTGAAGATGGGTACGAAGAGATTCCAGACAATCTTTCTCCACAGATTTCGGCAATCGCTCAAATACTTGATTCAATTGGGCTGGCTCGTGTTGGTCAAAATGATTTTGAGGCCGATGACATTCTTGGCACTCTAGTAAAAATCATTGGGAAAGATGCAGTTGTTGTAACTGGCGATCGCGACTTATTCCAGCTAGTTTCGGATAAAAATAAGATTCGTGTTATTTCCATGAATAAAGGTATGAAGAATCTAGAAACTATTACAGATACGTACTTGAAGGATCGATACGGAATAACAGGAAATCAGTATGTTGATTTCGCAGTACTTCGTGGAGATAGTTCCGATGGGCTTCCAGGTGTTAAAGGAATTGGCGAAAAGACAGCAGCAGATCTAATTATTAAATTCAAAGACCTTTCAAAACTTGTTGCAGCTGCAAAAAAGGATGATCCATCGATTAAGCCTGGCGCTAGGGCTAACCTTCTTGCCTCACAGGACTACATAACGGCAGCTCAAAAAGTTGTCAGTGTTCGAACTGATGCCAATCTGCCAAAGAACTTAGTGCGGCCAGCCAAAATTAAAGACCAAGCAGAATTAAGTTTTCTTGCAAATGACTGGGGAGTAGTAAAGCAAGTTAATCGATTACTTGATGCATTAGCACTAGATTCCATCGGATAGCGTGGAACTTATGAACAATCAAGATTTTCAAAATCGAATAAGCCAGATTTCATCAAGGCTCGCAGCTAGTGGGCAAGAGTTGCTTCTTGTCACACCTGGGGCCGACCTTCGTTATTTAACCGGCTATGACGCACTTCCACTTGAGCGATTGACTTGTTTAGCGGTAACGGCTGAAGGTAAATCTTGGATGATTGTTCCCGAACTAGAAAAGCCTTCAGCTCTAGCTCATCACATTCCTGAAAAAGGAATTGAACTTCTTTCTTGGAATGAAACGCAAAATCCATACGAAGTTCTCGCCAAATCTGTCGGTTCAAAGAGCAAAGTATTAGTTAACAATTTGATGTGGGTTGAAAAAGCCTGGCACTTACAAGATGCCTTTGGCAGTAAAGCTTCTTTGGCAAATGATTTAATCGCTCAAATGCGCGCAATTAAAACCGAAGCCGAAGTTAAAGCACTTGTTGAAGCAGGCGCTGCAATCGATATAGTTCACTCGCAAATGTCTAAGTGGTTAAGACCCGGTCGCACTGAACGCGAAGTTGGCCGCGACATAGCAAATGCAATTATGGAATCAGGTCACAGCACTGTTGACTTTGTAATCGTTGCATCAGGTCCAAATGGTGCCAGTCCGCACCATGAGGTATCTGATCGAGTAATTAATACTGGTGAACCCGTTGTTGTAGACATTGGTGGCACCATGCCATCTGGCTACTGCTCTGATTCAACTAGAACTTATGTTTTAGGAAGCGCTCCAAGTGAATATTTGGATTACTACGCTGTGCTACAGCACGCGCAGGCACAAGCTTGCCTGGCTGCAACAACATCAAATAGTTGTGAGCAAATAGATGCTGTCGCACGCGAAATTCTTACTGGAGCAGGTCTTGGCGATTACTTTATTCATCGAACCGGTCATGGGATTGGGCTTGAAACTCATGAAGAACCGTACATAGTTTCTGGAAATTCTCAACTACTTCAGAACGGTCATGCATTCAGTATTGAGCCTGGTTTCTACATTCCAAACAAATATGGTGCACGCATTGAAGACATTTTGGTTTGTGTAGATGGCAAAGGTGTTTCAACTAACAACACTACCCATGACTTAGTCGAACTATAAATGCGCACACTTATTCATGCGCAGATCGTCTATGCGCCGGGCTATCCAGATGCCGATAGTTTGCTCGTTGAAGATGGAATTATTACCTGGGTAGGGCAGTACTCAGCAGTTGCTCATCTTGATTTGCCATTTGATCGAATAGTCGACATTCCTGAATATTTTGTAGCACCTGCATTTGTTGATTCGCATGTCCACCTTTCGGCCACCGGAGCACTCTTAACCGGACTTGATTTAAGGCTTGCATCTTCTGCAACCCAGGCAATTGAAATGCTTAGAAATTATGTCGCGCATTCAAGCGAAGAATTCATAGTGGGTCACGGCTGGGAAGACACCAACTGGCAAGATTCAGAAAACTGGAATTTTCAATCAATTTGCGAAATTGTTGGAAATCGACATCTTTACTTAAGCCGAATTGATGTCCATTCTGCCTTGGTGTCTACACCTGATCACCAGGGAATTGTTAAAACTGAGGAGCATCATCAGGTAAGAAGGTTTGTGCAAGACAATTTGCCGCAAGACCTTAGACGCAAGCAAATTTTGGCTGCTCTAGAATTTGCTGCAAATAAGGGTGTTGTTAGTGTGCATGAAAATGGTGGTCCTGCTGTTTCAGGCTCAGCAGATTTCTTAGATGTAATGGAGATTTCAAAGAATAATAGTCTTCCTAAAATATTTGGCTATTGGGGCGACACAGATTTAGCTGTTGTTAAACAATTAGGCGCTTTTGGTGCAGCCGGGGATCTAACAGTTGATGGTTCTATTGGATCTTTTACTGCCAAGCTAAACGAATACTATGTCGACTCGAATGAAACTGGAACGCAATTTCTTTCTGTTGAGCAAATTGCTTCTCATCTAATTAATTGCACAGAAGCTGGTATTCAGGGCGGCTTTCACGCTATTGGTGATGGCGCTCTGGATGCTGTGGTTGCAGGTCTAAAAATTGCTGAAGAAAAATGTGGCACAGCGGCCATAAGATCTGCTCGGCACCGTTTTGAGCATGCCGAAATGCTCAATACCTCTCATCTTGACTATTTAAGCTCTCTTGGGGTTGTCCTAAGCATGCAACCTATTTTCGATGAGTATTGGGGCAATGCTGAAGGCTTATACGAACAGCGATTAGGCAAAAATCGGACAGCACAGATGAATACTTTTGCCCAAATTGCAAGTAGCGGTGTGGCTATGGCATTTAGTTCAGATAGTCCTGTGACACCGATTGATCCTTGGCGCACAGTTAAGGCAGCCATGAAACATCACACTGCAAAGCACCAAATAAGTGCTCGGGCAGCTTTTACCGCTCACACTCGTGGTGGCTGGCGAGCCGTTAAAGATGATCTAGCTGGTGTTATTGCTGAAGGTGCACCAGCACACCTTGCTATTTGGAAAGTGGATCAATACGCAATAACTGTCCCTGATGACAGAGTTAGGGATTGGTCAACAGATGTTAGAAGTGGAACGCCTCCGTTACCGGATCTAGAAAATCATGAACCAGTTTGCTTAGCCACATTGAGAAATGGAAATGCGATTTTCGATCCCCAAGGAATTTTTGCAGATGATTAAAAAATATTTTCTCGCAACAATCGCTGGGCTATTAATGTCACGAAGTTTTAACGAGCCTGCTTGGATCTTTGCCTTTGCTTCCATGATTTTATTGATCTATTTATTGGACAGAGTAAACAGAAAACAAAGATTTAACATCGTTGCCATCTTTTCGATGTCCTATTTTTTGGCTCACTTAGTTTGGGTGCAAGTAATTGGCTATGACGCTTGGATTTTACTTTCATTAGTTTCTGCGTTTCCATGGCTGATTGCCGCTATCAATCCTGTGAACTATCGAAATTACTTTTCAATTACTTTATTCGCGAGCACTGTTGTTGTGATTGAGGTCTTGAGAAGTCACATCCCATATGGGGGTTTTCCATGGGGGTTGATTGCCTTTAGCCAAATTGACGGACCTCTAATTAATTTTGCGCGATTAGGTGGACAGGCATTAGTTACATTTTTAGTTGTCTTTTTATCAGCCGTATTTCTAAGGATGTTTTCAAAACATTTCGTTTACTCAATTTTGATTATCGCAATTACTTTCATAATTGGTGCCCAGGAACCAAAATATTTATCGAACAGCACTTTCAAAGTTCTCGCCATTCAAGGTAATGTGCCACGACTTGGTCTGGATCTATCTGCCCAACGCTTGCAAGTTTTCAATAATCATGTAAATGTGACCTCAGAATTTTTATCAGATAATCCTTCAACATCTGCAGATTTAATTATCTGGCCAGAAAGTGCAACTGACATTGATCCACTTCAAAATAGGGAAGTGGCTGACAAAATCGATGAACTAGCCAAAATTGCAAAGTCTCCAATTTTGGTAGGCGCAACAATAAATGGAACAAACCCTGATGGCCCAAGGGGTAGTGGGATTTTATGGAATGAAGATGGTCCAAATAATTTCTACATTAAAAATCATTTAGTTCCATTTGGTGAATACATCCCGCATCGCGATTTTCTAGGTACTTTTATTGACCGAATTTCATTAGTTCCGAGAGATTTCATTGCGGGTACTGAGATTGGTTTATTCCAAATCGGAAAAGTGAAATTCGGCGATGTCATTTGCTATGAGGTTTCTTTCGGCGAAACTGTCAGACATCTAGTTAGAGATGGCGCGCAATTTCTTGTGATTCAAACCAATAATGCGACCTATGGAAATACTTCGCAACCAGAACAACAATTCCAAATCAGTCGCTTCAGAGCAATTGAACACGGACGTAGTGTGATTATCGCAAGTACATCTGGAATCAGTGGTGCGATAAGTCCAAATGGGGAAGTTATCGCCAAAACAGAACAGTTTGTTTCAGCCGTCGTAGCTGAAGAATTGCCTTTAGTTGAAAGCAAAACCATAAATGATCGTTTTCCACGCTGGACTGCAATACTGAGCCTAATTTTCTTAGGTTTGTTCCAGGTGAATTCATCTATTCGCAAAAGGATTGCGTAGGCTAATCAAGTGGAATTATTCATTGAAGTGTTTGGCTGGATTGGCGCAGGGCTTTTACTTTTAGCTTTTTATTTCAATACCAGGCAAATTTATCCTGCAACATCTAAAGAATCTTTAGCGATAAACATCATTGGTGGCACTGGGTTGCTGCTAAATGGTGCATATCATGGAGCTCTGCCAAGCGTTGCGCTCAATGGTGTTTGGATTGTTGTTGGAGTAAGTGCTTTAATCAAAATTTTTGGCACTAAGGATCGCTAAATTGTCATCAAAGAATCTCGGTCGCGTTCTAGTTATTGTCCCGACTTATAACGAACTTGAAAACATCAAACTAATTACCGCAGGCATTAGAAGTGCGGCACCTGAGGTTGATATTTTGATCGCTGATGACAATTCACCTGATGGCACTGGGCGAGTAGCTGATGAATTAGCTAGTCATGACTCACAGATTAAAGTCCTGCATAGATCAGCAAAGAATGGACTAGGTGCTGCCTATCTAGATGCATTTGCGTGGGCTAAAAACAATAATTATGACGTTGTTGTTGAAATGGATGCTGATGGATCACACAGACCACAAGATTTAGTTGCGATGCTGATTGCACTAAATAACGCCGATGTAGTTTTGGGATCTAGATGGGTAAGAGGCGGCAAAGTTGTTAACTGGCCAATACACCGAGAAATACTTTCGCGTGGTGGCAATATCTATACTCGCCTTTGCTTAGGAATTCCAATTAAAGATGCAACTGGTGGTTTCCGTGCATACCGGATGAATGCTTTAAATCAAATGAAAATTGATGACGTGCAAAGCCAAGGATATTGTTTCCAAGTTGACATGGCTTGGCGGGCAATGCAATCTGGTCTACGCGTTGCTGAAGTTCCGATTACATTCGTGGAACGCCAAATCGGCGAAAGTAAAATGTCAGGTGACATTGTCAAAGAAGCTTTAATTCGAGTTACTCAATGGGGAATTGAAAAGCGCTTGGGGCGCTTTAAGCGCCGTTAACTTGCTTTACCCCTAATCAGGGTAACTCTTTCTTTCAAAAGACTCTCTAAATCGCTCTTGGAGCGTCTTTCTAAGAGCATGTCATAGTGAGACTTAAGCGGTTTAACTTGTTTTGCTGCTTGAGTATTAGCGCCTTTAAGTAAAGCCAGCTCACCACATTCACATTGCCAAGTCGCTGGAATTTCGTCTGCGTCGATATAGAACGGCATTGTGAACTGATGACCCTCAGGACAGAAATAGGTTGTTAGAGATCTAGGCGCACTAAAACCAGGATCTGTTTCATAACTAGTCGATCCAAGTCGACTGCCACGCATTGATTCAGCCATTTACATGACCTTTCCGAGACTTTAACTCTTGGAATCCGCCCGATCGGATCC
>JBEGTB010000021.1:0-19127 GCA_041179585.1 Actinomycetota bacterium | reverse complement strand
ATGGGCATTCAAGCGATAAAAGGTGTTGAAGTAGGCGATGGCTTTACTTCGGCAAAGCGTCGTGGGTCTATTGCTCACGATGAAATTTTCAACGAAGGCGGAAAATTAGTTCGCTCAACTGGACGAAGTGGTGGCACCGAGGGTGGCATGTCTAATGGTGAACTTCTTCGTGTTCGGGCAGCAATGAAACCGATTTCAACAGTGCCAAAAGCTCTTGCAACAGTCGATGTTGCAACGGGTGAAGCGGCAACTGCGATTAATCAAAGATCGGATGCATGTGCCGTTCCTGCTGCTGGTGTAATCGCCGAAGCAATGGTTGCTCTAGTTCTTGCTGATGCCTTGCTTGAGAAGTTCGGTGGCGATCATGTCAGCGAAACAAAACGTAACCTAGATTCGTTTCTATCTAATCTAAAGATCTGACATGCCGATCGTATTAGTCGGTGTTCCAGGTGCCGGTAAAAGCACTGTTGGCCAGCTCTTGGCCAAGAAACTTGATCTTGATTTTGTTGATACTGATCTCGTCATTGAACAACGGGCTGGTAAATCTATTTCAGACATTTTCGTTCAAGATGGTGAACCGGTTTTTAGGTCGCTTGAAAAACAAGTTGTTGCCGATGCAATTTCCAACGAAGGCTGTGTCGTATCCGTTGGCGGCGGGGCATTAATGGATCCTGATACCCGAATGCTTGTGAAAACACAAGAGTGTGTGTGGCTGCAGGCGGGACTATCTCAGGCTGTAGATCGTGTGGGCATGAATAAGAATCGTCCGCTTTTATTAGGCAATGTTCGCGGACAGTTAGCTGACCTTATGACAGCACGTGAACCGCTTTACATTGAATGCGCCAAACATGTGGTGGATACAAATAACATGACACCTGACCAAGTTGTTGAACAAATAGTTGAAACGGTAGGCAAGTAAGCATGAGCACAATTAATGTGACAGCCGAACACACTTACCCCGTTGTCATTGGCCGTAATCTCTTAGACCAAATTCAATCCCACTTAACTGGTGCTGATCGAGTAGCTGTAATTCACCCACGTGCTCTGCGTGAAACTGGTGAGTTGATTCGCAGTTCACTTTCAGGTGTAACTTCGATCGCAATTGAAATCCCAGAAGCTGAAGAGGCAAAGACATCAGCTGTTTTGGAATTTTGTTGGATGGCACTTGGTCAAGCAGGATTTACTCGAAATGACATCATAATTTCCGTTGGCGGCGGCGCAACTACAGATTTGGCTGGGTTTGTTGCAGCAACTTGGCTACGTGGAGTTCGCGTAATTCATATTCCAACAACACTGCTTGGCATGGTTGATGCTGCAATCGGTGGCAAAACTGGAATTAACACCGAAGAAGGCAAAAACTTAGTTGGCAGTTTTCATTCACCAACAGCAGTGTTTTGTGATCTAAATGCGCTCACAAGTATGAGTCAAAATGATTACATCGGTGGATTAGCTGAGGTCATTAAAGCTGGATTTATCAAAGACCCAAGAATTCTTGAATTAATTGAATCAAATCCATCTGCTGCTAAAAGTCCTGAATGGGAACATACTGAAGAAATTATTACTAGATCTATTCAGGTGAAAGCTGATGTAGTAAGTGGCGACTTAAAAGAATTATTGGGAACTAATGTTGGTCGCGAAATTCTAAATTACGGTCACACTTTTGGCCATGCAATTGAACGTAATGAAAAATACAGCTGGCGACATGGCGCAGCCGTAAGTGTTGGCATGGTTTATGTAGCGAATCTGGCGAATTTAACTGGTCATCTTTCTGATGATCTTGTTAACCGGCATAAGTCTGTTCTAAGTGCAGTTGGTTTGCCAATTAATTACCGAAGTGGTGCCTGGAATGAACTTCTTGCTGCCATGAAAGTTGATAAGAAATCTCGAGGTGACATTTTGAGATTTGTGATTTTAAACGACATCGCTAAACCTGCGATATTAGAAGGTCCTGATCCAGCGTTGCTATTTGCTGCATACGAAAACTTAGTGCAGGGTTAAGTCATGGCAAAAGTATTAATTCTCAATGGACCAAACTTGGACAAGTTGGGTACTCGTGAGCCTGAAATCTACGGAACATTAACTCTTGCTGACATCAAATCTGCTTGCCAAGATAAAGCAGCGCAGCATGGATTAGAAATTGACTTCCGTCAGTCAAATTCTGAAGCCGATTTAATTGAATGGCTACATGAAGCGGCCAGTCAAAAGCTGCCAGTAATTATCAATCCAGCGGCGTTCACTCATTACTCAGTTGCTATTCGAGATGCGGCTGCGCTACTGGAAGCACAATTAATTGAAGTACATATCAGCAATCCAATTGCTCGCGAAGAATTCAGACATACTTCACTTATTTCAGGACTTGCAAAAGGAACTATCTCTGGTTTTGGCGTGAATAGTTACCTACTTGCCATAGACGCTTTAGCTTCAGATTTAAAGAAATAATGTCTCGCCTTGAACAAATTCGGGCCAAACTAAGCGATGACGAATCTTTCTTAGTCAGTAACCCAGTCAACATCAGATACTTATCTGGTTTTACAGGGAGCAACGCCTTACTGCACATCTCAAAATTAAGTGCCCATCTTTACACAGATAGTCGCTATGAGATTCAGGCAGCAAACGAAGTTAGTGAATTTGAAGTCTTAATTTCTCAAGACATCTGGCATCAGATAACGAAGGGTATCTCAAGTGCTGTTTTGTGTATTGAGGCAATACATTTAACAGTTGGCAGACTTGCTGGTTTGAAGAAAGAAATGCCAAGTCTTGAATTTAAAGAATGTTCCGATCTAGTTGAACAATTGCGAATCTGTAAAGACTCAACTGAAATTGAATTGATCAAGAAAGCCTGTGAAATTTCTGTTGAAGCATTGCGTCAATTAATCGAGTTAAAACTAGTTGGCAAAACTGAACTTGAATTGTCAACTTGGCTAGAACGCAAAATGATCGATCTAGGGGCATCGGATAAAGCTTTCAATTCAATTGTGGCAAGCGGTGAAAATAGTGCGATTCCTCATCACCAGCCAACTTCTAGACGGATTTCCGAAGGCGATTTACTAAAGATAGATTTTGGAGCGCAATTCCAAGGTTACAAATCCGATTGCACTAGAACTTTCGCAATTGGGAAAGCCCAGACCTGGCAAAAAGAAATTTATGATGCTGTACGCCAAGGGCAGTTAATTGGCAGGGAACAAGCTTCAGTAGGTGCCAAGAATTCTGATGTTGATCATGCCGTTCGCAATCAAATACAGCAAAGTGGATTTGGTCAGTACTTCACACATGGTTTAGGCCATGGTGTCGGTCTTGAATTACATGAAGATCCGTTTTTGAGTGCAAAAACAGCCGATAAGATAACGGAGGACATGGTGATCACCGTCGAGCCAGGAATTTATTTGGCAGAGCTTGGCGGCGTGAGAATAGAAGACACTGGTGTTGTTACATCCGGTGGATATGAAGTTCTAACCAAGTTCACATACGAATTACTTGAACTAGCGTAGACAAAGGATAAGTCGTGGCATCGACAAACGATCTGAAAAATGGTCTGGTACTAAACATCGACGGTCAACTGTGGACCGTAATTGAATTCCAGCATGTTAAGCCCGGCAAAGGCCCAGCTTTCGTTCGAACCAAACTAAAGAATGTAATCACAGGCAAAGTTGTCGATAAAACATTCAACGCTGGAGTTTCCGTTGAAACAGCTGATGTCGATAAGCGCGACATGCAGTATTTATACCGCGATGGCGATAACTGGGTATTTATGGATCTAAAGTCTTACGACCAATACTCACTATCAAACGATCTGGTTGGCGATAGCGCACAGTGGATGCTTGAGAACCAAGAAGCAATTGTGGCTATTTATGAAAATGAGCCAATCTATCTTGAATTACCACCAAACGTTGAATTAACGATCACTTACACCGAACCTGGTCTACAAGGTGATCGATCAAATTCAGGTACTAAGCCTGCAACTTTAGAAACTGGTGCTGAAATCAAAGTCCCACTATTTATTGAAAACGGCACAAAGGTAAAAGTTGATACTCGTGATGGCTCGTACCTTGGCCGCATTAACGACTAGTGCGTACCAGAACTAAAGCTAGACAACGTGCCGTTGAGGCATTGTTTGAGGCTGAACAACGCTCAGTAAGTGTTAATGAGGTGCTAGAGCGCAATCCTGCGGTTAACGATTACGCAGTTGCAATTGCAAAACTAACTGAAGAAAACCTTGCCCGAGTGGATGAAGTAATCAACACCTACTCAAGTGATTGGCCAACTAATCGCATGCCAGCGGTTGATCGAGCAATACTACGAGTTGCTGTTGCCGAACTGATCTACGAAAAAAATTTAAATAGCTCAGTTATTATTTCTGAAGCGGTTGAAATAAGTGAAAGTTTAAGCACTCCAGATTCTGGAAAATTTATTAACGGTTTACTTGGAAACATTGCCGCAATTCGAGACACACTCGGTTCACTTTAATTCTGGTGCCCTGGGTGGGATTCGAACCCACACTGAACGGTGTTTGAGACCGCGCTCTCTGCCAGTTGGAGTACCAGGGCGTGCCTCACTAGATTATCGGGTTTAGTACAAGTGATTGACCGTAGGCTTGGGTTATGACACTCGGACGAATTGTTGTCGCAGATGATGAAGCGATTATTCGGATGGATCTTTCCGAAATGCTCGTAGCGGCTGGCTATGAAGTCGTCGGACAAGCTAGCGACGGCGAAAAAGCGTTACAACTAATTCAAGAATTAAATCCTGATGCTGCGGTTCTTGATATTAAGATGCCATTAATCGATGGCATCGAACTAACTCGATTGGTTCGAGTGCATACACCTGTTGTATTACTTACAGCATTTGGTCAAAAAGATATGATTTCTGGCGCCACTGAAGCCGGTGTGATGGGTTACTTGCTTAAACCTTTTAATGAAGCCGAAGTGATTGCGGCAATTGAGATTGCCAGGAGCCGACATGCTGAATGGAGCGGACTCAAGGAGACACTTGAGACCAGAAAGATTTTAGATAGGGCAAAAGGACTTCTTCAAGCAAAATTGAATTTGTCAGAACCTGAAGCTTTTAGATGGATTCAGAAAGCTGCAATGGATCGTCGCTTGTCGGTAAAAGAAATTGCCGAAAGTGTTATTGAAGAACTAGGGAAGTAGGCCGACAATTAACGTTTGGACTATTCCTAATGCTTTAAGTTTCTTGCGACTTCTTGGGGTTCCATTTTTCTTCTGGTTAATCGTTGCCAAAGAGCAAGACGGCTTGGCATTAATTGTGCTTGTTGTTAGCGGTTTTACAGATTGGCTTGATGGATACTTAGCAAGAAAATTAAAGCAATTTAGCCGACTTGGTGAACTCATGGACCCGCTTGCAGATCGGCTTTACATTTTCGCTGCGATCGTTGCACTCTACTTGCGAGAAATATTGCCATTGTGGGTTTTAGTTGCATTACTTTTGCGAGATTTATCGCTTAGCGGACTTTTGTTGTATTTGAAACGATTTGGGATCACCGGATTGCCGGTTCATTTCCCAGGTAAAGCAGCAACCATGAATTTGTTGTGGGCACTTCCACTTATGTTGCTTTCAACATTTGATGGATTAGTTGGCGAGATCGCGCACAATGTTGGTTGGGCATTCTTAATTTGGGGCGTATCGATGTATTGGTACGCCGGATTTTTATACTTTAAGCAAGTTCACGATTTGGACCTAAAGTGACAGCTCAATTAGACGCGCTACTAGCTGATGCAATTGCACCTGATTACGAACTAGGTCAAGAGCGCAAAATTGGAACTTCAAGAGTCATTGCGGCAATTTTTGGTGCAACAGTTGTTACTTTCATGCTTGGTGTGGCAATCGTAGATGCAAGGACTAATGCCAGTGAGAATAGATCAACAAATGAGGCATTAGTCAGTCGAATCGCAGACACAACTATCCGCGTTGAAGCCGTAGAGCAAGACATGTTGCAAGCAAGCAAAGACCTTCAAGCTGCCGAACAAGCAAAGCTTGCTGGGACATCCCTTGGCAATCAGGCTCAACTTAGACTTGAACAATTGCGCAAAGCAGCAGGATTCACTGATGCAATTGGACTTGGTATCGCCGTGACATTAAACGATTCTCAAGTTGATACCTCAATCCCAAATTCCGCAACTGTAACTGGAACAGTGGTTGATAGTGATCTTCAGATGGTTGTTAATGGTCTTTGGCAAGCAGGTGCAACTGCAATAGCCGTTAATGATCACCGGTTGACTAGTAATTCCGCAATCAGAGCAGCTGGTCAAGCAATTTTGGTGGACTATCGACCACTAGTGCCGCCATATAGAGTTGTTGCAATTGGCAAAAATGCAGATGCACTTGCGGGTCGTTTTCGCGAAAATCAAGCTGGACTCTACTTAGAGCAACTTGAGGCTCGCTATGGGATCCTTTGGACTTTAGAAACTCTTGGTCAGGTAACGTTACCGGCAGCAATAGATAGTGGAGGCAATTAATGATTCCTGCAATAGGTCTGTTGATTGGTGTAATTCTTGGTTTGATACTAAAGCCAGCAGTGCCATTTTGGTTGCAGCCTTATTTACCAATTGCTGTAGTAGCAGCGCTTGATGCTGTTTTCGGTGCTTTCAGATCAATCCTTGATGGAATCTTTAATGACCGAATCTTTGTGATTTCCTTTTTGTCTAATGTCGTAGTTGCAGCATTAATTGTTTTACTTGGTGATCAACTTGGTGTTGGCGCGCAGATGTCAACCGGTGTAGTTGTTGTACTTTCCATGCGCATTTTCGCGAACGTAGCGGCAATTCGTCGACATCTCTTGAAGGCGTAAATGGGACAGCATTCCGCTCCTAGGCAAAGGCCGGCGCGCACCGCGGCCGATGCAAGATTTCGACTGCGTCGAATATTCAAATTCGAATTGAGTCGAACACAAATAACCATTACAACGATTTTCTTGGCGCTAGGTTTCACCACCACGGCAGCTATCGTTGATAATCAGGCAGATACTGTTCTATCTAGCGCCAGACAAAGCGATTTAGTAAGCGTCTTGGATAATTTGGCCCAACGTGAAGCCCGACTTCGACAGGAAATAATCAACCTAGAGACAGATCGAGAAACACTTCTTGGTGGCGATGAATATGCTGCACTAAATGCAGCAAAAGATCGCGCTAAAGCGTTAGCTCTTATAGCTGGAACAGAAAGCGCTACAGGGGCTGGAATCAGTATCAAGATTTCTGGAAATCTCACTGCCGTTACGTTGCTAGATGCGATCCAAGAGCTGCGCGATGCAGGAGCCAAAGCCATTGAGATTTCAGATTCAAGTCTGAATGTTCGAGTGGTAGCCAATACCTGGTTTGCTGATGGCGCCAATGGCGTCACAGTTTCAGGAACCAATTTGGTGGCCCCATTGACCATTGCCGTTATTGGGGACAAATCAGTGCTCGAGCCAGCGCTGCAGATTCCTGGAGGACTTGTGGACACTATTTCAACATCGGGTGGTCAAGTGGTTATTACAGACTCGGCAAATATCAGCATCAAATCTGTAGTGCCTCTAGCCACTAGTTAAGGTCTCTTGCCGTATTCTTTCCCTATGACAAATATTCCTGCAGATTTGCACTACACCGAAGAACACGAGTGGGTAAAGATTGTTGATGCAACAACCGTTCGTTTTGGTATTACTGACTACGCACAAGATGCACTCGGTGACATTGTGTTCGCTGACCTACCAAAAGTTGGCGCATCTATTTCAGCTGGTACGTCATGTGGCGAAGTTGAATCAACAAAGAGCGTAAGCGAAATCTATGCTCCAGTAAGTGGAACAGTTGCTGCTAACAACAGTGCAGTTGAAACTGCACCAGAAACTTTAAATTCTGATCCTTACGGCAACGGTTGGTTAGCTGATGTCACAGTGGCTGATTCTGCATCAGCTGTTGCAGGCTTACTTGATGCAGCGGGCTACAAAGCAGTAATTGGCGAATAAATTATGAAGTGTTCGGCATGTGGTCAGGACAATCAAGAACAAGGTAAGCCTTGTACTAATTGTGGCGTTGTTTTCTCTTTATTTGAAGCAACAGGAGTTATTCCTTTACCTGAATCTGACACATCCGAAACTTCACTAATTTCAATTAGCGAACTTGGCGATCTAAGTGATGGATCTGCCGCGTTAGTTGTTCGAAAAGGACCACTAGAAGGAGTTCGTTTCGATTTAGTTGCCAAGGATGGGCAAGTTATTTCTGTTGGGCGATCTCCAGAAAGCAGCATCTTTTTAGATGACGTAACAGTTTCCCGCAAACATGCAACTATCGCTCGTAATCAAGGACAGTGGCAGATTACTGATACGGGTTCTTTAAATGGAACTTACGTTAATCGTGATCGCGTTTCTACGAGTTCTTTGAATAATGGTGATGAACTACAAGTTGGTAAATACCGCTTTACTTTCTTAACTGGCGGTAACTAGTGGCCTATCAAAGTGCCGTTCCATCAAATGACTCTCTAAGAAGCATTGGGGAAGTAATTGAACTTCTTCGCGAAGAGTTTCCAGAGATTTCAATCTCAAAAATTCGCTTCTTAGAATCCCACGGTTTACTAACACCAGCTCGCACGCCAAGTGGCTACCGCAAGTTCTCTGTTGTTGACACAGAACATCTTCGCTACATCCTACGAATGCAACGTGATTATTTCCTCCCGCTCAAAGTTATTCGTGAACACATAGATGCCATGAATCGTGGTCTTGAACCGCCAGTTGTTGGAGATGTCGCTCCTAAGCCACCTAAAGTCATAGTTGATGTTGATGCGCTTAAAGAAGATGGCAGTGCCATCCGACTAACTAAAGCCGAATTGATTGCGAATTGCGAAGACGACCAAAAGTTTGTTTCAGAACTAATCGAGTTTGGCATAATTAAAGCGGACAGCAGTGGATACTTTTCAGGGACAGCTTTAAACATTGCCCAGAAATGCCAGTCACTTTCTCAATTTGGTCTTGGCCCACGACATTTAAAGACGATTGTCACCAGTGCCACACGTGAAGTTGATCTTTTCGAACCCATTCTCAAAAATGCTAGAAGTGGTAAGAATGCCGTGTCAAAAGCAGAAGCTGAAGACCTAGCCCTTCAGATTGCCGGGACTGTTGTTTCGCTACACGCGTATGTAGTTCGAGATTTATTGGACCTAGAGAACTAATTTAAGTTTTACACTTTTACTCATGATCGAAGTAGAAGTGGTCGGGATCAGACTAGAACTTCCGGCAAATCAACCCGTTCTTGTTTTGCGTGACTTGGATGGTTCACGGTATTTGCCACTTTGGATCGGCAACTCTGAAGCAACTGCAATCTCGCTAGCTCTTGAGGGTGTAAACCCACCAAGGCCATTAACTCACGATCTCTTAGTTGATGTAATTGAACATTTGGATGATCAGGTGTTATCAACATCTATCACAGAATTAATCGATGGAACCTATTTCGCACAAATCGAATTTGCAAATCACGATGCAGTAAGCGCAAGACCGTCAGATGCAGTAGCCGTAGCTATTCGCTGTGGTGTTCCAATTTATGTGTCTCAAGATGTTTTAGAGCAAGCCGGCATGGACGTTGTCGGTGAAGATGAGATTGACGAATCAGAAGAAGTCGAGAAATTCCGAGCCTTCTTGGATGAAATTAATCCCGAAGATTTCTCATAATCCAAGGTCAGTCAGACTCGGTGGCTGACAGCCTGCGCGACTGCAAGTAATGGCCGCAGCCTTTACTGCTCGATGAACAACAGATTCAACTGAACCTGCGTTAAATCGCATTTCAGATTGAAAACTAAGTAGGCCAGAGACCAACCAAGCCATTAATGTGTCACCTGCACCAACTGTGTCGACGACATGAGTTTTTACACCAGGAACATTCGCAATACAAATTCCATTTCGAAACGCAGCGGCTCCATTAGCTCCCTTTGTAAGAACAACTATCTCAGGTCCTTGGGTACTCCAAACTGAAGCTTGTTTTGAGGGATCAACATTTGGATTAATCCACTCCAAGTCTTCGTCTGAAACTTTTACAATGTTGGAAACTAAAACTAACTTAGAAATTCTTTGCCGGATCTGTTCGGCATCACTTGGATTAACAGCGCTTGGCCGGGCATTAGGATCATAGGCAATCAATGTCCCAGAAGATTTCGCATTTGTAATCCAAGGAATTAGCACATCATGTGCTGGCAGCAACACGGCTGCGAGGGATCCAAAAACTAAAGCATCTGAATTTGCGATAGGGAATTGTTCCAGTTCACTTGACGTCCAAGCCCAATCCGCAGTGTCTTGCATGTGAAACTCATAGCTCGGTGAGCCCGAAGGATTTAGTACAACATCAACGATCGTTGCAGGTTCACTAGCACGGATTGACTGAGAAACATCAAGTCCATTTGAGATGGCAGTGGCATATAGAAAGTCACCAGCTGGATCTTGGCTGTATCTGGCTCTGAAAAATACTTCTTCACCAATTTTGTTTAGTGCCAGAGCACAGTTAGCTGCGCTCCCACCTGCAATGTCGGTGCTCTGTCCATTGCTGTGAATTCGGTCGATAACCACTTCACCAAGAACAGTAATTTTTGCCATGTTCAAACCATGCCATATGGCTTTAGAATTGCGGAAGTAGTTAGGAAAGAAAGCAATGGCCGTTACGATTCGCGATGTGGCAGCTCATGCTCAGGTGAGCGTGGCAACTGTTAGCCGTGCACTTCGTGGCCATAGTTCTGTTTCGTTAGCAACCAAGGAAAAGGTAGAAGCAGCAGCTGCTGAGCTTGATTACACCCTCCCATACCGCCCAGAAATTACAGTTCACTCGAAATCAATTCGTATCGGCGTCGTTATGCCTTACATCGGGCGCTGGTACTTTGGCCAAGTTTTAAGTGGCATCGAAAGTGTTATTGGTGATCGCGATGGCGACGTAGTTGTTATTAGACCATTTGATCGAATGGGTCGCCGTAAAGATCTTGCAGATTGTGTTGATCCTGGATTAATCGATGCTTTGATTCTGGTCCATATCCCAATTTTTGATCATGAGATTACTTGGCTTAAGGAACGCAATATTTCAATTGCGCTCATTGGAATTAGCCAAGATGGCATCAGTAATGTGCGCATTGATGATTACGAAGCCATGAAAACCATTACTGAATATTTAATTGCTGGTGGTCATAAACGAGTGGGCATGGTGGGTAATGCCACCTTAGATCCAGCGCCAAATCAGGTTCACGTTGATCGAACAAATGGTTTCCGTGGGGCAATGATTGCAGCAGGGCTTGAAATCGATGAGAGCTTAATCGTTCAATCAGATTTCTCTATTAAAGGCGCCCAGAGAGCTGTGGATCGTTTATTTGAACTTGATAACCCACCGACTGCAATTGTTGCCGAGTCTGATGAACTTGCATTTGGGGTTATTAATGCAGCCCGTCAACACGGTTTGCGGGTACCTGAGGATCTTTCGGTTGTTGGCATTGATGATCACGATGTTTCAGATTCATTCGGATTAACCACAATTGCTCAGCCGGTGCGCTCACTAGGTGAAGTTGCTGCCTGGCAAGTAATTTCACATTCACAAAATCCAGCCTCAGTAACTATGCCAACTTCGCTGGTAGTCAGAAATTCATCTGCACCAGCACATCAGTAAACATATGAAGTGGTGGCAAAACGCTGCGGTTTACCAGGTCTATCCGCGAAGTTTTAATGATTCCAATAACGATGGCATCGGTGATCTGCCTGGAGTTAATCAAAAATTAGATTACTTATGTGATCTAGGCATTGATGCAATCTGGATCAGTCCTTTTTACCCATCGCCACTAATCGATGGTGGGTATGACATAGCTGATCCACGTGATGTTGCAACCGATCTAGGAGGTTTAGAGGCAATTGAACACTTGATTAAAAATGCGAAAGCCAAAAACATTAAAGTGATAATTGACTTAGTGCCAAATCATGTTTCTAGCAGCCATAGATGGTTCATTGAATCTGTTCAATCAGCACCAGGAAGCGATGCCCGTAAACGATTCCACTTCCAGGATGGCAAAGGTGAAAATGGGGAACTTCCACCCAACAATTGGATATCACTATTTGGTGGATCAGCTTGGACTCAGATTGAAAGTTCTGACCAAACACCAGGGCAGTGGTACTTACACCTTTTCGATAAATCACAGCCAGATTTGAATTGGACTAACAAAGAAGTAATCACTGATTTTGATCAAACTTTAAGATTTTGGTTAGACCGTGGTGTAGCCGGATTCAGAGTAGATGTGGCACTTGGTTTGTGTAAAGACATGAATTACCCAGATGATCTAAATCCACAAAAGCGAGTTGATGCCATCAGACTTGATTTGTATGACCCAGTGAACCAAGATTCCAGTGAAGAACTACGTAAGTTCTTGATTGATTCGCCGATCTTTGACCGCGATGAAGTTCACACCATTTATCAACACTGGCAGGAAATCTTTACTGAATACGACAGGGATGTTCTAGGCGTTGCTGAAGCTTGGGCTTATCCAACGGCTCGAGCTATGGAATATGCCAAAAGTCTTGGTCAAGTCTTTAACTTTGATTTCATGGTTATGCCATTTGATGCAGCCATTCTTGCAGGCACCATCAATCAAATTTTAGAAACATCTATTGAATACAACTCGGACCCAACTTGGGTGTTATCAAATCATGATGCAAGCCGAGTTGTGAGTCGTTTTGGTGGTGGACTTGATGGATTGCAAAAAGCAAGGTCGATGGCAATGTTGGCTCACTTTTTGCCTGGTTCGATCTATGTCTATCAAGGTGAAGAACTTGGATTAGAAGATGTTCTAATCCCTGCAGAAGAGCGAAAAGACCCAATCTGGATTAACTCAGGGAACACTCAAACTGGCCGAGAGGGAGCGAGAGCTCCTATCCCGTGGGAAATAGCCAACAGTCAGAGTTCAGAACCACATAGCACATTGAATCTCTATCGATGGCTACTTCAACTGCGCAAGGACCATCCTGCTTGGCAGGTTGACCCAAGCCAGACCACCCACAGGGTTGATGGCGCAAGACTGGAAGTTGCAAGAGGGGCATCAGTTAGATGCATAGTAAACACATCGGATAAGCCGATTGATGTTCCCACAACTGTTGGCGAAGTAGTTCTGGCACATTCATCGAGTTTGAACGAAGTAAAACAAGTGGCGGGACGAATCAATTTGCCAAAATTCACTGCAGTAATTGTCGAAAATAGTGGCAAGTAACCTTAAGTAAAGGTTGAGGGTTAGACTTCGGCGTGTCGAATGCGAATGTCCTTGCCCTGATATATCAAGGTGGATATTCTTTTTCATACAGGTTCCCCGTGTCTAACCCCTTAGGCACCCTGAAAATTGGGAGTTCCGATGTCGGACCAATTAACGCCAGATCAAAGTGCTGCAACACATTCAGAAGTTACTCGCGCAGCTGCTGCTTTAAAAGCTGGGGAACAAGGTCTGCTTTTCGATGAAGAATCAATGCAAACAATGCCAGCTGTTGGTTACCGTGGTCCGGTTGCTGCAGGTGTAGTTGGCATTACCTATCGCCAACTTGATTACTGGGCTCGAACTGAATTAGTTGTGCCAACTGTTCGTCCAGCTGGTGGTTCTGGAACTTCACGTTTATACGGATTTCGCGACATTCTTGAATTAAAAATTGTTAAGCGACTTCTAGATACAGGTGTTTCACTTCAGCAGATTCGAACTGCCGTAGAGCATCTTCGTCGCCGAGGCACAACCGATTTAAGCCAAGTTACTTTGATGAGTGATGGGGCAAGTGTTTATGAATGCACATCTCCAGATGAAGTGATCGACTTACTTCAGGGTGGCCAGGGCGTATTTGGTATCGCTGTAGGCCGCGTCTGGCAAGAAGTCGAAGGCACACTGGCCCAGCTTCCAGGTGAGAAGACCGTGGATGAAGATGCCTCTGCCACTGACGAACTTGCTGCCCGCCGCCGTTCAAAAACAGCCGGTTAATTCTCGTTTTAGGGGTTTAACCCCACCTAGTCACCATGTGGTACTACGCTAAGAGTGCTAACGATTTAGCGTGGGAGAGAGTGCTTTAACTAGCACCGCCGACGGGGCAATGCTCCTCAGAACCTCTCAGGCAAAAGGACTACGTTAAATCAGCAACTCTGAAGTGAGACCACAACAGATGGGGAGTCGTAAGGAAGTAATTCCTTCGATCTAAATCTGTTGTAGGGGATACACGTGTCAGTTGCCACCACACATAATGAATCTTTCGTTCGTCGCCACATTGGCCCAAACCAAACTGAACTAAATCAAATACTTTCAGTTCTTGGTTACAGCTCACTAGATGCACTTTCAACTGCAGCTGTTCCAAATTCAATCGCACTTAAAGAGGGTCTTGCACTATTCAATGGTTCAACGGAGGCGGAGACTTTAGAAGAACTACGCACACTTGCAAGTGCGAATGAGGTTTTAACTTCAATGATCGGACTTGGTTACTACGGGACAAACACACCTGGTGTGATTCTTCGCAACATCACCGAAAACCCAGCTTGGTATACCGCTTATACGCCATACCAACCAGAAATTTCTCAAGGTCGCCTGGAAGCACTTCTAAATTTCCAAACAATGATCACAGATCTCACTGGTTTAGATATCGCAAGTGCATCACTTCTTGATGAATCAACAGCAGCTGCTGAAGCTATGACATTGATGCGTCGTCAGAGCAAGAAAGAAACAAACGTTTTTGTAGTGGATAGTGACACCCATCCACAAACACTTGCCGTACTAAACACTCGCGCAACCCCAATCGGTATTGAAATCTGCGTGATCGATGTTGATGGTGATTCATCTCATCCCGATGCGTTCGGTTTATTACTTAGCTACCCAGGTAGCAGCGGCAAGGTGCGCAACATTGAAAGTCTTATCGAAAAGGCCCATGCTGCCGATGTACTTGTTGGTGTTTGCACAGATCTACTTTCATTAACTTTGCTCAAGTCTCCAGGTGAACTGGGTGCAGACATCGCCGTTGGTAGTGCGCAAAGATTTGGTGTGCCAATGGGCTTTGGTGGACCGCACGCTGGTTTCATGGCCGTTAAAAACGGTTTAGAACGTTCTATGCCAGGTCGCCTAGTTGGTGTCAGTGTTGATGCTGATGGCAAGAAGGCCTACCGTCTTGCGCTTCAAACACGTGAACAACACATTCGCCGCGACAAGGCAACTAGCAACATCTGTACTGCTCAAGTACTACTAGCTGTCATGGCGTCGATGTATGCCGTTTACCACGGACCAGTTGGCCTTACTGAAATTGCTCGAAAAGTGCATCGCAATGCTCGCGCTCTGGCAGCGGGATTAGTTCGCGCCGGCCTTGATTTGAATTCAGAATTCTTCGACACGGTTCAAGTTAAAGTTCCAGGAAAAGCTACAGAAATATTGAGCGCTGCATACGCACGTGGAATAAGTCTTTGGAAAGTTGATGCTGACACTGTTCAAATGTCAGTTGATGAAACCACAACACCTGAAGTAATCGAACAGGTATGGCAATCTTTTGCGAGTGTAACTAAGGGCGATTACCCAGTTACTTTTGCTGATGTAAACACAAGTGAAAACATACCTTCGGCATTACAGCGAAAGAGCGAATTCTTAACTCATCCGACCTTCAACTCTCATCACAGCGAAACTGCGATGCTTCGATACATCAGATCGCTAAGTGACAAGGATGTAGCACTTGACCGATCAATGATTCCACTTGGTTCTTGCACCATGAAATTAAATGCAACATCTGAAATGGAAGCCATGACCTGGCCAGAGTTTGCAAACATTCATCCGTTTGCACCTCTTGATTCAGTTCAGGGTTACATGACATTGATCAAACAACTTGAAGCATGGCTTGTTGAAATCACTGGCTATGACGCTGTCACGTTGCAACCAAATGCCGGTTCACAAGGTGAATTCGCTGGTTTACTAGCAATTAGTAATTACCACAAAGCTCGCGGCGAAGGTCATCGCAACATTTGTGTGATTCCAAGTTCAGCTCACGGAACAAACGCAGCGTCAGCTGTTATGGCCGGCATGAAAGTCGTTGTTGTTGCATGTGACGATTTTGGAAACGTTGACATGGATGATCTCAAGCACAAGATCATGGAAAACGAAGGCAATCTTGCCGCGTTAATGATCACCTATCCATCAACTCACGGTGTCTATGAAGCAAGTGTTACCGACATCTGTGCAATGGTTCATGATGCTGGCGGTCAAGTATATGTCGACGGTGCTAACTTAAACGCACTTGTTGGTCTAGCAAAGCCAGGAAAGTTTGGTGCAGATGTATCGCACTTGAATCTTCACAAGACATTTGCGATTCCTCACGGTGGTGGTGGACCAGGTGTTGGACCAACTGCAGTTCGCGAACACTTAGCTCCATACTTGCCATCACATCCAATTCGTCCAGAAGCTGGACCAATTGGTCGTGGTCATAAAGATGGTGGCGTGGGTCCTGTTAGCGCGGCTCCGTGGGGAAGTGCTGGAATCTTGACTATTCCTTGGGCCTACATTCGCATGATGGGTTCACAAGGTTTGAAGGAAGCGACTCAAGTTGCCGTAGCCTCAGCTAACTACATCGCAAAACATCTTGGCGATGACTTCCCGGTGCTTTATGTGGGGCCAAATAATTTGGTTGCCCACGAATGTATTTTGGATCTTCGCGAAATCACGAAACAAACCGGTGTGAGCGTTGATGACGTGGCAAAACGACTGATTGACTTTGGATTCCACGCACCAACAATGTCTTTCCCTGTTGCTGGAACTTTGATGGTTGAACCAACTGAAAGTGAATCTCTATTTGAACTAGACCGATTCATTTCGGCAATGAAACAGATTAAGCAGGAAATCGATGCGGTTGCGGCAGGGAAGTGGTCACTAGAAGACAACCCACTTCACAATGCTCCGCACACTGCAGAATTCTGCCTTGGCGAGTGGAATCATCCTTACACCCGAGAAGAGGCTGCTTACCCAGTTGCGACCTTGCGCGATCATAAGTACTGGCCTCCGGTCCGTCGTATTGACGGTGCCTATGGTGACCGTAATTTAGTTTGTGCTTGTCCGCCGATAAGTGATTTCGCTTAGACTCTGTATTTATGCAACTTACCGCTGAAGAACAGGCCATGTTAAGTGGTCAACGTGGGGAAGCGGTTGCCCTTGCAATGCGATTACTAACAGAGTTAGGTCGCATAAAGGGTGCTACGCACATGATTAACGTTGAATCTGCGCACATTGACGGCTGCATTTTCTATGGTCAAGCTGGTTTAGATTACGCAAACAAACTTGTTTCTTTAGGTGCAAAAGTAGTTGTCCCAACGACGGTAAACGTTGGTTCGATGGACCTAATCCATCCAGGTCTTGTTCTCGAGCAAACTGAGCATGAACGAACTGTTGCAAACGGTGCCCGCAAAATCATGCAGGCATATGCAGATATGGGTGTTAATCAAACTTGGACGTGTGCTCCGTATCAAGCAGATGTCAGACCTGAATTTGGCAAAGACATTGCTTGGGCTGAATCAAATGCAATTGTGTTTGCTAATTCAGTTTTAGGTGCCAGAACCGATCGCTATGGCGACTTCATGGACATTGCATCTGCAATCACCGGCAAAGCACCCTATGCAGGTTTGCACATTCCAGAAAATCGAGTTGGGCATTTAATACTGGATTGTTCGTCACTAAGTGAACGTGTTAAGCAATTAGACATCTTGTATCCGTTACTTGGTTATTTGGCAGGGCATTATGCCGGAACTAAGAATCCGGTATTTGTTGGATTGCCTAGTGTTATTCATGAAGACAAATTAAAAGCTCTTGGCGCTGCAGCTGCGTCATCTGGTGGTGTTGGACTTTTCCACATTGTTGGCTGCACACCTGAAGCACCAACTTTGGAATCTGTTGTTGCAAATCCCGAACTTATTCCAACTCACATTATCGATGCAGATTTGCTTCGAAGAAATCGTGATGAGATAAGTACTGCAGTTCGAAATTCAAAATTAAGTGCAGTGTCACTTGGCACACCCCATGCATCATTTGATGAGATCAAATCGCTTTATGAAGTGTTGAGTAGCGGGGATCCGATTTCTCCAGATGTGAAGTTCTATATCAACACAGGTCGAACAATTCTTAATCAGGCAACTGAAGCTGGTTACATCAAAAAGTTAGAAGAACTTGGTGTTCAAATTGTAACCGATACCTGCGCTTACACCGCGTACATCTTTAAGCCCGGTACCAAAACTGTTATTACAAATAGTGGGAAAGTGGCGCACTATGTTCCTGCGAACATGGGTGTTGATGTTGTTCTAGCCACTCTTGAAGAATGTGTTAATTCAGCCCGTAAGGGTGTTGTCTCCTGGGATAGTGATCTATTCCATGGTTAAAACGATTAGCGGGGTTGCATTAACCTACGGCAAGGCAAGTGGTGAAGTACTTTTCCTAGACGAACCAATTTCTTTCTGGGGCGGCGTGGATTTAGATGGTGTAATTGCTGAAGAACGACATCCGCAATACAAAGCAAGTTGCGTCGGAAAAGTCCTAGTGATGACCTCTAGCCGAGGTTCTAGCTCAGGCTCATTTTGCTTAATGGAATTAATGCGTAAGAACCTGGCGCCAGTTGCCATAGTCATAACAGAACCTGATGGTGTGATCTGTACAGGCGTTCTAGTTGGCAAAGAAACCTTTGGGATGGATCTTCCTGTGATAGAGGTAAAACTCTCTGATTTGAGTGAATTCAAAACTGGTCAAAATGTGACAGTTTCCAGCCAAATTGATCACGCTGAAGCAATTATTGAGGCATCCTAAAAAATGCCTGAAATTGCTTTCTAGAGCCTTAAATTGACCTCTAAATTGTGGGTATCTAGGGCAGTGGCTAGATGATTTGGATCGATTTTCCCTTTGCCCACTGATCTCTTTAACCTGACATAATGTATCTTATCGGTTACTTATCTAAGGTTTAGGCATTTGGAAAATCCCCCAAATTCGCGCCAGATTTCACCAGGGAACAAATCACCTAGCCGACAGGTTGTATTAATTACTTGGATCCGATCGGGCGGATTCCAAGAGTTAAAGTCTCGGAAAGGTCATGTAAATGGCTGAATCAATGCGTGGCAGTCGACTTGGATCGACTAGTTATGAAACAGATCCTGGTTTTAGTGCGC
>JBEGTB010000020.1:0-19304 GCA_041179585.1 Actinomycetota bacterium | reverse complement strand
GGCGCAAATGGACTGTGATGAACAAACTTGATCGAAACTTCCAACTTGTTCGTGACTTGGATCTAGCCATTAACTATGTTGATCAATTTGGTCTTGAAATTAATGCCAAAGATCGTCTGCGAACCTGTGTTCAATTCTGGGCAAGAACCAATACCCCTCGCCCATTAATCCAAGTTCAAGATATGGGTGTTATTTCTAAAGTAACTCCGACCGAAGCTGATGTTGCGCTAACCATCTTTGGCTATAACTGTGGAACGGTTTCTGAAAGTTTCATCCGGGTTAAGAACACCACTCAGATGTATTTGAAACTTAATCACCGAAAAGCACTTGCCGCGCTTAAATCAGCGAACTTCCGCCAGTTCTATATGAATACGGCAACAACTGAAGCGCTTTCAATTGCTGAAATTAACTACGCCTTAAATGAAGTTATTTTTGGCGATCCAAAACTAAAACTTGTTGATTAATTAATCGATTAAGTCAGGGCGCACTTGCGCTGTTTTTTCTTTTGCTTGCTCCAAGCGCCACTTGGCAATTTTTCCATGATCGCCTGAAACCAAAACTTCAGGCACTTCTAAATCGCGCCATACTGGTGGACGGGTGAAAACCGGTCCTTCGATTAGCTGTTCCATGTGTCCTTTAGCAAATGAATCATCTAAATAGCTTTCAGTATTACCAAGAACGCCTGGAATTAAACGGCCGAGAGCTTCAACAATCACAAGTACTGCAGCTTCACCACCAGCAAGTACATAGTCACCGATTGAAACTTCATCAACGCGCACTTTTGTTTTGTAATGCGCGCTAACCCGTGAATCAATTCCTTCAAAGCGACCACAGGCAAAAACTAGATGTTTTGCCTGAGAATATTCTTGGGCCAATTCTTGAGTGAATGGTTTCCCAGATGGTGTTGGAATAACCAAGATTGTTTCGCCATCAAGTAATTCATCAAGGGCCTCACCCCATGGTTCTGGTTTCATCACCATGCCTGGGCCACCACCGTATGGGGCATCATCAACTGTTTGATGTTTATCGTGGGTGTAATCGCGAAGATCATGCACGGATAAACCAATCAAGCCTGTTTCAACAGCTTTACCAATTAGCGAAAGTTTTAGTGGTTCCAGATATTCAGGAAATACTGTGACAACATCAATCTTCATCTTCAGTATCCCTAATCACAATTGCTTCAAATTCATCAATTAATCCAGGCGGTGGCGTAATAGTTAGTTTGCCCCCACGAATATCAACTTCGGGAACGAATTGAAGAACGAATGGGACCAGACTTTCTGTTCCATCGGTCTTTGTAATCGCCAAAACATCCTGAGCTGGCAAATGAATTACTTCACTTACCTTGCCAATGGCTTTGCCTTCATGGATTACTGCAAGTCCAACTAATTGGTGGTCATAGAACTCATCTGGGTCTTCAGGTAACTCCATAGGATTAACATCAACTGAAAGGCTTAAGCCTTTAAGTTCCTCAGCACGATTTCGATCGTCAAACCCGGCGAAGTGAACAATAAAACGCCCACTGTGCCATTTGGTATTAGCAACAGTGAGCGTTTGATTATTTGTTGTTTGAAGTTTTGCACCATCGGCAAAGCGAACTTCAGGTGCATCTGTCATCGGTTCAACGAATAGATCCCCACGTACCCCATGGGCACGACCAATTCGCCCGATGACGAGCTGCATTTAATTAACGTTCGTCTACATCAAGAATGTCGATACGAACATTCTTTTCAGATAACGCGTTAACTACAGTGCGAAGTGCACTTGCAGTACGACCTGACTTACCGATTACCCGACCCATGTCTTCAGGATTTACCTGAACTTCAAGAGTTGGACCTTTACGGTTTTTTTCGCGCACGACAACGTCATCTGGATGATCAACGATGCCTTTTACGAGATGCTCTAATGCCTCGTCCAGCATGAATTACGCCTCTTCGACTACTTCTTCAGCTACGGCTTCAGCTGCAGTTTCTGCAACTTCTTGCGCAACTTCTTCGACTACTTCTTCAACATTTTCAGAAACAGCTTCAGCAGCTTCTTCTGCTACTGGTGCTTCCTCAGCCTTAACTTCTTCAACCACAACTGGCTTTTCAACCTTTGGGCGAATAGTTGGTGTGCGAGGTTCGTTAGCAACAGCTAGAACTGTTTCAGCAAACTTAGTGTTCTTATCAACCTTTGCTGCAGCAACCTTAAGTGTGCCTTCAGCGCCTGGTAGACCCTTGAACTTTTGCCAGTCACCAGTGATCTTTAGTAATGCCATTACTGGTTCAGTTGGTTGTGCACCAACGCCTAGCCAGTACTGAACACGATCAGAGTTGATCTGAATAAGACTTGGTTCTTCCTTTGGGTGGTACAAACCGATTTCTTCGATGGAACGTCCATCACGGGCGGTACGCGAATTAGCAATTACAACGCGGTATTGCGGATTACGAATTTTGCCTAGTCGCTTTAACTTAATTTTTACGGCCACGCTTGTTATTTCTCCTGTTATTGGTTTGATCGCAAAAAAGTTTTAGTGGGGTAAAACTTTTATTTTGTGATCGGATGAATCCGATCTAGTTGCGGTTAGAGGGCCGGCTACTAGGTCGGGATTACTTGCAATAGTCTGCCAGATCCCATTGGATTGGGGAAATCGACTAAAATCAAACCGTGTTCCCTAAGGTGACAATCAAAAACGACATGGTTTCGGTTGATTTTTCTGTATTAAATCAATTCATAAACGCCAAGCCAGGTGGGCTTAGGTTTCTTAAGGATCAGGTCAAATCAGTTGAGGTTGGCCCACAAGTGCTCAAGCAGATCCGTGGCCTGAGAGCACCTGGCACCTACGCTTTTGTTCTTATCGGTGGCACCTACTGGACAGGTTGGAAAAAGCGCAGTTTTTGGAATGCCCGGCGTAAATATGCTTCCAACACAATTCGAATTAATTTAATGAATCACAAATATGATCACATCGTGATTCAGGTTGCAGATCCAGAAAATCTGAAATCACAGCTAACAAATTAGTTATTCAAAAACCCTTTAAAGGCACTAGGTAGCTCAGTTAATTTATCTAGAGATTTTTCATCTGGAAGATCAATTCCCGCTTCTTGCGCTGCGCGCTTGGCTGGGTTACCCGACTTCTTTGCACCTTTGCCGGATTTTTGCTGCTTCTTTTGTTGAGGTGGTTTCGGCATTCCCATTCCTGCCATGTTTGGCATTCCTGCAACATTTGGCATCGCACCTTTTGCCATTTGCTTCATCATTTTTGCAGCAGCTGTGAAGCGATCAACCAAGCTATTTACATCACTAACTTGTGTTCCACTTCCCCGAGCTATTCGGGCACGTCGTGAGCCATTAAGAATTTTTGGATCTTCACGTTCAGCCACTGTCATCGAAGAAATAATTGCACTTGCTCGATCAAGTTCTTTTTCATCGAAATTTTCAATTTGTTTCTTCATCTCACCGCCGCCAGGCAACATACCTAGCATTTTGCTGAAGTTACCCATCTTCTTTAACTGGTTCATTTGATCCATAAAGTCAGAAAGTGTGAAGCCATCACCACTTTGAACTTTTTGGGCAAGTTTTTCAGTTTGGTCTTTATCAAAAGTTTTTTCAGCTTGTTCTATCAGTGAAAGCACATCACCCATATCCAGGATGCGTGATGCCATTCGGTCTGGATGGAAGATTTCAAAATCAGTTAACTTTTCGCCCGTCGATGCGAACATGATTGGTTTTTCAGTAATGGTTGTAACTGAAAGGGCTGCGCCACCTCGGGCATCACCATCAAGTTTGGTTAGGACAACGCCATCGATACCAATTTCACTTGCAAAAGTTGATGCCGTATTAATTGCATCTTGACCAGTCATCGCGTCAATGACCAGCAATGTTTCAGTTGGATTGGCTTCGCGCTTTACCTTTGCCAACTGATCCATTAGTTCTGAATCGATTGCAAGACGTCCAGCGGTGTCAACAATTACTACGTCGTGCAATTTCTGGTTGGCGAAAGTAATCGCATCTTTAGTCACTTTTACTGGATCGCCAACACCATTGCCTGGCTCAGGTGCGAAGACAACAGTGTTTGCTTGTTGGCCAACAATTTTTAATTGATCAACTGCATTTGGTCGCTGCAAGTCGGCTGCCACAAGCATCGGCTGATGACCCTCGCTTCGCAAATGCATCGCAAGTTTGCCAGCAAGAGTTGTTTTACCCGCACCTTGCAGGCCGGCAAGCAAAATAACTGTCGGTGGATTTTTAGCCAATTTAATTCGGCGGGTATTGCCACCAAGAATCGTCGTTAATTCTTCATTAACAATTTTTACAATTTGCTGCGCTGGGTTAAGTGAGCTTGAAACTTCAGCTCCAAGAGCACGCTCTTTGATGGTTGCGCAAAATTGACGAACAACTGGCAGGGCTACGTCGGCATCAAGTAATGCGATGCGGATTTCTCGCACTGTTTCTTCAATGTCGTTTTCAGATAGTCGACCTTTGCCCCGCAACTGCTTAAAAGTTGTGGCTAAGCGATCTGAAAGTGAATTGAACATTAGAGCTTTAGTTTACTAAAACAGATTTTTCTAGAATCCGGCCATAAGTTTTAAACCTGCAATCAAAAGCACAAAGCCCAGCGTCTTTCGCACGCCAGCATTTGAGAATTTCGCGATACCTAATTTGGTGCCAACTAGCGCTCCAGCCATTACTGCAATGACAAATATTGGAAGCGAACTTGGCAGATTATTCACAGAACTTATATGACCTAAAAGCCCAAAACTTGAATTCACCAATATAAATACTGAAGCTGTTCCCGACAGCTGTTTAACTGATGTCCAACTAAGTAACAGTGCGATCGGTGAAAGGAAAATTCCACCACCTGTGCCCGTTAAGCCAGCAAGTAATCCAATTACCCCGCCAACAAATAAAGCAAAGGTGAAATTTGGTGGATTGATTATGGTGATTGCCTTTTGCCCCAGCTGAAAAATAAAGCTCAAACCAGAAAGTAAAAGCAGTACACCCACAATTGGCTTATAGATTTCATTGCCAAGTTCAATACTCCCGCCAATAAAAGACATTGGAATTGCACCGATTGCAAGTGGCATAAATAGTTTTAGATCGAATAACTTGGCTTTTAAATAGCGCCAGCTGGTGAAAGCTGAAACGAAAATATTTAGCACAAGTGCCGTTGGTTTTATTACTGTTCCAGCTAAACCAAATAGCGACATGATTGCGATGTAAATCGAAGAACCAGCATGGCCAACTGACGTATAAAGAATTGCCCCCAAAAATAAGCAGACGGCAATTAATAAATCAGCGTTAGTTACTTCAATGAAATTCACAACTATCCCCCAGCAAAAGGTGGCAGGACATCGACAAGATCGTCATCGCTAACCGCAGCTTTTAGGTCAGAGCAGGAAACTTCATTGAGCAAAATACTGCACTTAGTTAAAACCGAAGAAAGTTCCGGAAATTTTTGTGTTGCATTTGCCAAAACCTCACCAACGTCATTTCCAGAAACTTGGATTTCCGAAGTCTTTGTTGCAGCTTTAGCCGCTGCGAAAAATCTAACTAGAGCCATACGCTAACCACCGATAGCTGACATTGGCCTGCTTGGCTGAATGAAATCTGGGTTGTTAATTCCATGGCCAGGTAATTTATCGGCAACCGTCTGTCCAAATAATTTGACAATCTTTTGATTCAGTTCATCACTAGAAATGCTTTTATCTCGCAAAATCGATCGCAAATCTGTTTCGCTTCTGGCAAATAAACATGATCTGATTTGACCATCTGAAGTTAATCGAAGGCGATCGCAGTCACCACAAAACGGTCTAGTGACACTTGCGATGATGCCTACCTTTGCTGGCCCACCATTAACTAGAAAATCTTCAGCTGGTGCTGAGCCTCGAGCGCCAACTGGCGTGAGCGTAAATGATTTTTCTAACTTATTGAAAATATCATCTGCGGTGACCATTTGAGCACGATTCCAGATGCCACCTGCATCAAGTGGCATCTGTTCGATAAATCTAAGATGGAAACCTTCATCAAGTGCCCACTGCAATAACTCTGCTGCTTCATCATCGTTTATTCCAGGCATCAAAACTGAATTAATTTTGATTGGTGCAAGGCCACTATCTTTGGCAGCCTTTAATCCTTTTTGAACGTCATCAAATCGATCACGATGTGTTAATTCATTGAAGCGCTCAGGGCGCAAAGTATCCAGACTGACATTGATCCGAGATAAACCAGCATCTTTTAATTGCTGAGCCAGGCTGGAAAGTTTGATTCCATTTGTAGTCAAAGAAAGTTGTGGTGCATTTTCAAGTTGTGAAATCTGCGAAACAATTTCAACAATATCAGGGCGAAGTAGTGGCTCGCCCCCAGTCAATCTCACTTCAGTGATTCCGCAATTAACAGCAACCTGAATTACTCGAATTAATTCATCAGTAGTTAGTAATTTTTCGTTTGGTAACCAGTCGCTGAATTCTTCAGGCAGGCAATAATTACAACGCAAATTACAACGGTCAGTTAACGAAACGCGCAAATCACGGTGCACTCGGCCATAGGTGTCGATTAATTGGGTCATGCGAAATTAACCCATTCTTCAGTGCCATCTATAAAAACTTGATGTTTCCAAATTGGTATTTGGCGCTTAACTTCATCGACTAATTCACTGCAAGCAGTAAAAGCTGCTTCCCTATGGCTTGCTGCAACTGCAACAACAAATGCGCATTGCCCGATTGGAATTTCACCGTGACGATGAGCTAAGGCAACCTGATTAACATCATGCTTCTGGCAAATTTCATTTGCAACATTTTCTAAAACTGATTGCGCGGTCGGGTGTGCTTCATAGGTCAATGACTTAACTTGTTTTCCACCGTGGTGATCACGGACATCACCAGAAAATAAAACAACCGCACCGGAGTCATTTCCGGCAACTAATTTTTGGTAATCGCTTGGATTAATAACTTCTAGAGTCACCAATGCTTTAACGACTTTTGCCATGGATTCATTATTGTTTATTGCGCCAACTCGTATGTACCCAGCAGTCATCAGGCAGAATAAGCACATGTCCGAAACAATTTTTGAGGCGCAACTTGAGGTAGCCATGCAGTTGGCTCACAATGTGGCACCACCAACAAAGTTGATTTCGCTTCCACTCGGACAAGCCAACGGTTATGTGCTGGCCAATGAAATTACTTCAGCAACAGATTTGCCGCCGTTTAATGCTTCCAAAGTGGATGGATATGCAGTTAACGGTCAGGGACCTTGGCAAAAAGTCGGTGAAAATTTAGCCGGATCAGTTTCGCTTGGATCGCTTACAGCTGGGACTTGTATTTATGTAGCAACAGGAGCTGCCCTGCCTGAAGGTGCCATCGCGGTAATCAAGCAAGAAGACTGCGTTGTTTCAGGAAGTGAAATAAAGACTCAAAAAGAATCGTTTGAAGTACGTGCCGGTGACAACATAAGGCCACTAGGTTACGAAGCTAAATCTGGCGAGCAATTACTCAACTCAGGCACAGCTTTAACGCCTGCCTTGCTTGGACTAATTGCTGCTTGCGGTTTGACTGAAGTCACTGTTTATCAAAAGCCAACTGTTGAAATCTTAATCCTTGGGGATGAATTAATCCACACTGGAAATTCAGGCAATGGAAAGGTTCGCGATTCAATCGGACCACAGATTTCAGGTTGGCTAAATCAATTTGGCGCTCAATTGCTTTCAATCAAATATGTTGCTGACACTTTAGATGAGCATATTTCTGCAATTAATAACAGCAAGGCAGATTTGGTTGTAACGACCGGAGGAACAGCAGCCGGACCAGCTGATCACCTGCACAATGCCATTTTGCAATGCGGCGGCTCAGTTTTAATTGATGCAGTTCTTGTTCGTCCTGGTTACCACCAGTTAATTGCCGAGCTTCCTAACAAATTCCTAATTGGGCTACCTGGCAATCCTCAATCAGCAGTAATTGGCTTAATCACTTTGGTCGCAAACTTCGTTTCCGGTGCTACCAATAAATCAAGAACCTCGTTTGGCACTCGCATCATGGCAACTGATGTATCTGCACCAGCACATGAGCATCGATTTGTTTTATGTCGTGAAATCAAATCGCTGACAAAAGTTGGACACATTGAACCAGTTGAACACTTGGATTCTTCTATGCTGCGTGGGTTTATTGATGCCGAAGGCTACGCAGTTATAGAACCAGGTGGCGCTACCAGTGGGTCAATTGTTAGTTGGATTCCACTTACTGCCTAGCTATTGGCGAAATCAAAGTTCTCGTCGCCCATTTCAATTGAGTCCAAATCTTCGTATGCCAATTCACCATGAGCTCGTAAATCAACGCCTTCAAGTTCATGATCTTCATCGATTCTGAAACCTAGAGTTAAATCAAGAACTTTCGCAATTACAAATGTAACTATGAAAGAAAATGCCGTAACAGCGCCAGCACCAATTGCCTGCTTACCAAGTAGTTCAAATCCGCCACCATAGAAAAGTCCATCAGCACCAAATTCATTAACTGATTTAGTTCCCAGGAAACCAATTGCTAAACAGCCAACCAATCCTGCGACTAAATGCAGGCCAACTACATCCAGGGAGTCATCAAAGCCGAACTTAGATTTAATTTGAATCGCATACGCACAAACAAATCCAGCAATAATTCCAATTGCTAGCGCCCCGCTTGGTGAAACAAATGCACAGGCAGGTGTGATTGCAACTAACCCAGCGATTGCACCCGATGCTGCGCCAACTGCTGACGGACGTTCACCTTGAAGTTGTTGTCCGAATAGCCATCCGATTAGACCTGTACTTGCAGCAACTTGGGTATTTAATATTGCTAATCCAGCCGTTGCATTTGCACCTAGAGCTGAACCACCGTTAAATCCAAACCAACCAAACCAAAGAAGTCCTAAGCCGATCATTGCAAGTGGAATGTTATGTGGCCTGGTTGAACCACCTTTCCAACCAAGACGTGGGCCAAGCACAAAAGCAAGTGCTAACCCTGCTGCACCTGCATTGATATGGATTGCGGTGCCGCCAGCAAAATCCAAAACACCAAGTGCGGCAAGCCAGCCTGCCCCGCTTGAATCTGTTCCTCCAAAATCAAAGACCCAGTGAGCTACCGGGAAATAGACAACTGTTGACCAAATTGCAACAAATATTGCCCAAGTAAAGAACTTAGTTCTATCAGCCACTGATCCGCTGATTAGCGCTGGTGTAATTACAGCGAACATAAGCTGAAAGGCCGCAAAAGCTAAAAGTGGAATCGGATATGTTGTTCCATTTGCTGCAAGTTCGCCAACTTTACTTCCTAGGTTTGAAAAACCAATCTCACCAATGAATGCACTGCCGCTATTTCCAAATGAAACCGCGTAACCGTAAATAACCCATAAGGCTGCAGCTATGCCCATAGAGATAAATGACATCATCATCATGTTTAAAGTGCTCTTACGTTTGGATAGGCCACCGTAGAACAGAGCTAGACCTGGGGTCATGATTAAGACCATTGCACTTGCCACTAGGACCCAAGCTGTGTCGCCAGTATTAATTTCCATTATTACTCCTATTTCAAATCTGAATTAATCTGACGACGCTGTCATTTGAGTTGATTTTTACTGCGAAATGTTTCGACACACCGCAATCTAGGTTTCAAAAATGTGAATTATCTAGCCATTTATTACAAATATGTTTCGGTGATGCATACTTCTTATATGAAGAAAATTGTGGCAATCGTGCTTGGTCTTTCCCTTGTAATTGGATTGGGTTTTGTCGTTGGGCTTTCCTCAAAAGGGTCTCGTTACCCAGAGCCAATTCCAACGCTGTCAGCTTGGGTGATGCCACCTTCAATGATTGATCCAAAAAATGAAAAATACACCGAGGTCAATGTTGAAGGCTCAGTCGTTCTAGTTGTTGATGATGCCGAAAATTGGTCTGTTGAAATTGCCGATAAAACGCTTTTGGAATTTATTCCTGGTGGCGATCAAGGAACTTATGAAACATTCCCAGGCCTTACCGCACTTGCAGCTGGCACAACTAAAGTCACGGCAATAAGTCCAGATGGCAATAAATATGAATTCACGGTTTTGATTAAAGAAAAAGGCATTCCACTTTGGGGGCCAGAGGCTCTTGCTGTTGAACTTGCAACCGAAGTTATTGGTAAGACCGAACAAGAAGCGATGGAAATGATAAACAACAAAGGTGGCCAGATCACCTACCGAATTGTTAAGCGCGATGGCGAATCATTTCCAGTGACGATGGATTACCGAATGGATCGAATTAACTTAGAAATTGAAAATGGCGTTATTACTAGCGCTTCGGTTGGTTAATTAACGTTAAGTAGTCCGTCGACAAACTGCTTGGCATCAAACGGTGCTAGATCATCTGGGCCTTCGCCAAGGCCAACTAGTTTCACTGGAACGCCAAGTTCTTGCTGAACAGCGATCACAATGCCACCTTTGGCTGTGCCATCAAGTTTGGTAAGCACTACCCCAGTTACTGGAACAACTTCAGCAAACACCCGAGCTTGAGCTAAACCATTTTGACCAGTTGTGGCATCAATTACTAATAAGACTTCATCAATTGTTGTTGTCTTACTTGCTACGCGATGAACTTTTCCTAGTTCATCCATCAATCCTTGTTTAGTGTGCAATCGTCCAGCAGTGTCGATTAATACAACATCGACTTCATTTTCAATTCCGGTTTTAACTGCTTCAAATGCAACTGCTGCTGGATCGCTTCCTTCTGCCCCGCGAACAACAGGAACGCCAACCCGATCACCCCAGGTGATTAATTGCTCAGCAGCAGCTGCGCGGAAAGTATCAGCTGCGCCAAGCAGGACATCAAGATCTTGGCCAGAGAGCATTCTGGCCAATTTTCCGGTTGTGGTTGTTTTTCCAGTTCCGTTAACGCCAACAGTTAAAACAACTGCCGGGGCATCGTCTTTGCGTTTCACTTTTAGTGATCGATCAAAGCCCCCATCAACTAATTTTGTTAATTCTTGGCTTGCAACTTCCTTTAAATTTGCTGCTTGTGCTGAACGTGCCAATTTAACGGCGCTGCGAAATTTCTCAACAATTTCAACCGATGCCTTGGCGCCAACATCAGCCAGAATCAATTCATCTTCAAGATTGGTCCAGTCCGATTCACTTAGATCACTTGAATTAAAAAGGTTCTTTAATGCCCCACCGATTCCGCTTTGTGATTTTGTTAAGCGGTCTTTGAGTCGATTAGCTCGTTGATCGGCAGCTTCTGGGATTTCAATTTGAGGTAGGTCATCCGATTTGGAGATTGGTGCTGTTGCTTGTTTAGGGGCTTCGACGCTATTTGGTTTCTTGCGTAAGTTTAAGAAAACCAACACAGCTGCAACCAAAGCGATTGCAATCACTAAGCCAACTATTTGAGTTGAGTTCATTAGTTACCTAATTAATTTGTGGAACCAGCAAGCGCAGCAGCTTCAGGTGCTTCGTTATCGCGAGTGATGCGCTGACTAATAACTTGAGTAACACCGTCGCCACGCATCGAAACACCGTAAAGTGCATCGGCAATTTCCATGGTGCGTTTTTGGTGAGTAATGATCAATAGCTGTGAATCGCGGCGAAGCTCAGCCAAGATTTCAAGCAAACGACCGAGGTTCACATCATCGAGTGCTGCTTCAACTTCGTCCAGGATGTAGAACGGACTTGGACGAGCCTTGAATAGTGCAACTAAGAATGCAACTGCAGTTAGCGACTGTTCACCACCTGACAGAAGTGAAAGTCGTTTGTAAGTTTTGCCTGGTGGGCGCGCTTCAATTTCAACGCCGGTGTTGAGTAAGTCATTTGGTTCAGTCAGAATCATTCTGGCTTCACCACCTGGGAATAAGCGAGCGAAGTTCGTTCTAAATTCTCTGGAAGTATCTTCGTAAGCTTCGGTGAATACTTGCTGCACGCGTTCATCAACATCTTTAATCACGCTTAATAAGTCAGCACGAGACTTACGTAAGTCTTCAAGTTGTTCGCCTAAGAACTTGTGACGTTCTTCAAGTGCGGAGAATTCTTCAAGTGCAAGTGGATTAACGCGACCAAGAAGTGCCAGTGAACGTTCAGCTGCAGCTAGACGGCTTTCTTGTTGCTTACGAACGTATGGGTAAGGCTGTGGTTCTGGATCATTTGGATTGATTTCATCACCTGGTGCTGGCGGTGAAGGCGGAACTAAAACATCTGGGCCGTATTCATTTGTAAGTTCTTCTGGACCAACACCGAAATCTTCTAGAGCTTTTGTTTCAAGCGCGTTGATTCGCATTCGCTGTTCAGCGCGGGCAACTTCATCTTTGTGAACACTGTCAGTTAATACTTCAAGTTCAGCAGCAAGTTCACGGATACGACCACGAACTTTCTTAACTTCTTCTTCTCTAGCCTGTCGTTGGTTAACAACTTCTTCGCGTTCAAACTGGGCCAGCGCAACTGACTGACCAAGAAGTTCAAGACCAGATTCAGAGGCGATCACAACTGCTTTAGCGATTTGAGCTTCGCGGCGACGGCGTTCGCGTAATTCAATTGCCCGGGCACGGGCGGTGCGCTCAAGGTTTGCTGCATGCTCAAGTTGTTCAGCTTGGGTTGAAAGAGCGCGAACTCGTTCTTCACCTGTGCGAACTGTGAGGCGGGAATTCATTTCCGCATTACGAGTTGTCTGAAGAATTTCAACCAGTTTTTCGCGGTGTTCTTCGTTTAATTCAGATTCATCAATTGATTCATTTTGAGCGGCACTTTGACGATTTTCTAAATCACTTAAATTACGTTGGTCATCTTCACGGGCTTTGCTAGCCGCTGTGATTGCAGCAGAAATACGGTCTGCTTCACCGGTTGCGCTGCGAACAGCTGACTGCAAGTTACCAAGTTGTTCAGCGATTGCTGCCATGTTTGCATCTGATTCGTGCAAACGATCAAGGGCGCTGCCAACCAACTTAAGCGCTTCTGCCTGGGCTTGAGTTGCACTGCTAACAGCAAAACGTGCACGATCAGCGCGGTGGCCGGCTGCTTCAAGTTTTTCACGAGCTTGATCAACGGCAACTTGGATTTCAATCAGGCTTTGAGTTCCCCGTGATCCACCCTGAACAAAGCCATTGCCAAGTAAATCGCCATCGCGAGTAACCGCGCGCATCGCAGGATTACTTGCAACGACATCGTGGGCTTCTTCAATTGAATCGGTGACAACGACACGATTTAAGATTCCAGAAAGTGTTGTGCGAAGTGGTGCATCACAATTGATTAAATCAATTGCATAACGCTGACCTGGGCGAAGTTGTGGCCAAGCACTTAAATCTGCGGCTTGCTGACCAACAACGACAATCGCTGCGCGGCCGGCATCTTCGCGGCGTAATTTGCGAACTGCATTTTCAGCAGCGCTTGGTGAATCAACAGCAACCGCATCAGCTGCTGCGCCAAGTGCTGCAGCAACTGCAGTTTCATAACCATTTTCAATCTGCATTAAAGCTGCAACTGCGCCAAGAATTCCTGACATTGAATCTGTTGCGGCAAGTAGTGCTGCGCCGCCATCGCGACGTGCCATACCTTGTTCAAGTGCTTCGAAGCGCGCAGCAGCAGCAGCGCGTTCACGCTCCGCTTCTTGTTCTTCCAGGCGAGCTGCTTCTAATTCATTTTCAGCTTTTGCAAGTGCACTGGATGCAAAATCGTGTTGCTCATCTAAGCCAACTTCACCTTCATCAAGACCAGCAACTTGGCTTTCTAAAGTATTAAATTCACGGGTAGCGCTTTCAGCACGTTCACGTGCTTGGCGAAGTTGTTCCTCAAGGCGCTCAATTTCAGTTGATCTAGTTTCAACGCGTGATTTTGCAGCAGCAACTTGGCCAGCAATTCTGGCTAAGCCTTCTCGGCGATCAGCAATTGCGCGAGTAACTGATTGAAGTCTTGCTTCTTCAGCTGCAAGTGCGGTTTCAGCAGAGGTGCGCTCATTGATGGTTGCATTTAATGCCAACCGATCATTATCGACTTGAGCTGCAAGATCTGCTTCTTGAACTCGAATTGCATGGGCTTCGCGATCGATTTCTTCTGGGTCGCGGCCACGCTGAACTTCATCTTCTTCAGTCTCACCTTGGCGTACTCGTTCTTTAGCAAGGGCAAGAGTTGAGCGCATACGCTCTTGCAGTGAGCCAAGTTGATAGAAAGCATTTTGGGCACGTTCAACAAGTGGCGCTGATTCAGAGATCAGGTTATCTAAAACTGCTTCGCGAGCGCGGGATGCAGTCAGTTCACTTTCAACTTCACCACGGCGTTCACGCAGCGCAGTTTCGTCAGCAATTTCAGCTTCTAATGCAACTTTCATTTGCGCAAGATCGTCAGCTAATAAACGTAATCTGGCATCACGAACATCAGACTGAATAACGTTTGCTCGTCTTGCCACTTCTGCTTGGCGACCAAGTGGCTTTAACTGGCGACGAAGTTCATTTGTTAAATCTTCAAGACGAGTTAAGTTCGCTTCCATCGCTTCAAGTTTGCGAACAGCTTTTTCTTTGCGCTTGCGGTGCTTAAGCACACCTGCAGCTTCTTCGATATATGAACGGCGTTGTTCTGGTGTTGCCAGAAGAATTTCCCGAAGTCGGTTCTGACCAACAATCACGTGCATTTCGCGACCAATACCTGAGTCGCTAAGAAGTTCTTGAATGTCTAATAAACGTGATGGGGTTCCGTTAATCGCATATTCAGAACCACCATTTCTAAACATGGTTCTTGAAATGGTGACTTCGGTGTAGTCAATTGGTAAGGCGCCATCGCTATTATCGATCGTTAGCAATACTTCGGCGCGACCAAGGGGCGCACGACCACTTGAACCAGCGAAAATAACGTCTTCCATTTTTCCGCCGCGCAGAGTTTTCGCGCCCTGCTCACCCATTACCCAAGCGATTGCATCAATAACGTTTGATTTACCTGAACCGTTTGGACCCACAACTGCAGTAATGCCACGTTCGAAATTAAGGGTCGTTGAAGAGGCGAACGACTTGAAGCCGCGAATCGTCAGACTCTTTAAATACACGCTCGTCTTTTCGGTTCTTTTTGGTGCGGGAAGCCAAAAATAGTTTACCTATGGGCTTTTTTTCGTTTCCCGCCGAGGTTAGCCATATATAAACGCAATATTGCTTGCAAACCATGGCGCAAAACGCCCTGATATTTCTAAGGATTAACCCTTAGGTTTTGGTTGACACTTTGGACATCTAAAAGATGACCTATTCATAAAGGAATCTCGAACCATCAATCTGCCACAGCGCAAACATGGTTCGTCTTCTCGGCCGTAGGCAGCAAGGCCGCGCTCAAAATAACCACTTTGGCCATTTACATTCACATAAAGTGCGTCAAAAGATGTGCCACCTTCGGCTAACGCTTCGCGCATCACATCTGTTGCATGACCCAGCAATTCAATAGCTTTGGCATTAGTTAATCGGTTTGCTGGATAAGCCCAGTGCAACTTAGCCCGCCATAGGGATTCGTCGGCATAAATATTGCCAACGCCGCTAATCAAAGTTTGGTTCAAAAGCGCTCGTTTCACGTCGGTATTTCGCTTTCGCACATTTTCCACAAACTCATCAGCTGAAAACTTTGGATCAAATGGGTCTCTTGCGATATGTAGCACTGATTCTGGGATTAATTCCCCATCGCCAATGTCTACCAATTCATCAAGGTGCATGCCACCAAAGGTTCGCTGGTCCACAAAGTGCATCTGGTTTTTCTGCCCAGCAAAGGTAAACCTGACCCGCAAATGACGATCATCATCTTCTTTGGCAGTTTTAATTAATACCTGCCCACTCATCCCAAGGTGGGTAACTAGAGCCTGATCGGCATCTAGCGTCAGCCACAGGTATTTACCGCGCCGGTTAACTGATTTTATTTTTCGTCCAGCTAGTTGGTTTTCAAAATCTTTTTTCGATCCTGGGTGATTTCTAATCGCCCTTGGGTGCAGGACTTTAACTTGATCAATAGTTTTTTTGGTAACCCATTTAGCAAGCCCAGCGCGGACTACTTCAACTTCAGGTAACTCAGGCATTAGCTACGTTGTTGGGCTATTTCGTATTCGGTTGAAAGTTCGGCATACGCACTTGCTGCAGCTTGTTGCTCGGCTTCTTTCTTATTTGACCCAGTGCCATGACCATAAAGCCGATCACCCAAAACAACTTGGGCGCTAAATTCTTTTGCGTGATCTGGACCAGATTCAGTTATCGAATAACTTGGCACACCAACCCCAATTTCAGCGGTTAGCTCTTGCAAAGAAGTTTTCCAATCAAGGCCAGCGCCAAGAGTTGCGGCTTCTGCAATTAATTCTTCAAATAAATCAAGAATTAGTTTTCTAGTCACATCAATACCGTGATCTAAATAAGCTGCGCCAAGAATAGCTTCAAAAGTGTCGGCCAAAATTGATGATTTATCGCGTCCGCCAGTTGATTCTTCGCCGCGACCTAAACGGATGAATGTTCCAAGGTTTAGCGTTCTGGCAACATCAGCTAGCGCTCTTGCGTTAACTATTGCTGATCTAAATTTTGCTAATTGGCCTTCAGGAAGATCTGGATAGCGATGGTAAAGCGCATCGGTGATAACAACACCAAGAACTGAATCACCAAGAAATTCCAAGCGTTCGTTTGTTGGTATTCCGCCTGACTCGTAAGCGAAAGACCTATGCGTTAGCGCTAGTTCCAATAACTGGGTTTCAATCGATAAACCCAGGTGAGCTATTAGTTCGTTATTTGAAGTGGACAATGGCCACAACTATTAAACGCTAAGTACCTGTCGCTTGTCGTATGTACCGCAAGTTGGGCAAGCAGTGTGCTGCAACTTTGGTGCACGGCAACGTTCGCAAGTAGCTAGGTTTGCCGCAGTTGTCTTCCAAGCGGAACGACGGTGACGGGTATTACTACGTGAAGTTTTACGTTTTGGAACGGCCACGGTCTGCCATCCTTTTCTTGTCGGGTTCGATTGTTATCGAACTAGTTTTCTTCTTTTAAGTTTTCTAATGCAGCCCATCTTGGATCGACTACATCGTGCTGGTGGTTTGGATCATCATTTAGATTCACACCACACTGGGTGCAAAGTCCTAGACAATCCGGTTGACACAGCGGTGAAAGCGGAAACGCTAACACAACTGCATCTCGCAGTAGCGGTTCTAGATCGAGAAAATCTCCATCTAGTTTTGGCTGGTCATCATCGGAATCAGAGTTTTCAATCTGCCTGCCTTTTGAATCAGTTGCTGGGTATTCGTAAAGCTCTTGCAAATCAACTTCCAAATCGAAAGCGATTGGCTCAAGACATCTTGAACATTCCCCTTCAACTGATACCAGTGCAGTACCGCTGACGAGAACTCCATCCATCACTGCTTCGAGTCGAAGATCGAACTCGATATCAGATCCGGCTGGAACTGCGATCATTGTTAGACCAAGATCAGCGGGGGCGGGACTTGAAAATTTATATGTTTTCATCGAACCAGCACGTCGACCAAGTTCTCTGGTATCGAGAACTAGCGGCGAGCGTGGATCAAGGGAAGACATTTAAATCCTCTTATAGTTCGTCACAGCTCTTCTTGGCCTAGCAAGGCCAACCGATAGATTATCAAGATTTCTGGGCCTAACCCAAATCGATCCTTTAAATTAAAGGATTATTTCTTAAATTTAGCCTTAAGTGCCTGGTCCACTGCTGCTGGCACTAGCGCTGAGACATCGCCAGCATATTTTGCAATCTCTTTAATGATGCTTGAAGAAAGGAAGCTAAATTCTGGTTTTGTTGCCACAAATAATGTGTCAATACCAAGTTGTGAATTCATTTGAGCCATCTGTAATTCGTAATCGAAATCTGATACCGCGCGCAGACCTTTAACAATTGCACCAATTTCATTTTTCTTGCAGTAATCAACAAGTAATCCTTGGAATGATTCAACTTTGATATTCGGATATGCCGAAACACTTTGCTTAATCAAATCGATACGTTCTTCGATTGTGAAAAAACCGGCTTTAGTGCTGTTAATTAATACTGCAACTGTTACTTCATCAAACTGGTTAGCAGCGCGCGCAAATACGTCAACGTGACCAAGTGTTACCGGATCAAATGAACCCGGGCAAACAGCTTTGCGCATAATCACCTGCTAGTTATCGTTTTGCTCATACTGACCGTACCAAACAGATGTATCGCCGTAAACTTTTCGGCTAATTTCTGTGTAACTATTTGGTATTTCAAACTTGGAATTCTTATCCCGTTCAACTACAACTACTGCCCCGTCCTCAAGCCAGCCGTTAGCAAGTAACTCAAGTTCACCAGTTATTCCCTGATCACCAAGGGCGTATGGCGGGTCAATGAAAACTAAATCAAACTTGCCAAACTGTGGCTGGCCATGAAGTGCCACCGAAACATCCATAGCAACAACTCTTAAATTATCAATTTTTAATGTCGTGGCATTTGTTCTGATTACTTCAGCTGCGCGGTTATCTTTTTCAATTGCAACCGCATCACTTGCGCCGCGTGAAATAGATTCAATCGCGCACGCACCTGATCCGGCATAGAGATCTAAAACTCGCAGATCATCAAAGCCAGCTAACGCATGTTGCACTGCTGAAAATATGGCTTCGCGCACCCGACTTGCAGTTGGCCGAGTGACAGAGTTTGGAACTTTAATCTCTCGACCTCTAAGGTCACCAGAAATAATCCGCGTCATGATTTCTTCACAAATTCTGCTTGGTTTGATGCAACTAAGTTTTCTAACGTTAATTTAAGTGCGGCATGTTGTGTTAATTGCGGATCCGAAGCGACGATTGCAGTTGCAACATCTTTTGCTTCGCTAAGTATTGCTTCATCTTTTAAAACACTTACTAGCTTTAATCCTGAGCGAAGACCTGACTGATCCCTGCCAAGCACATCACCTTCACCGCGTTGTTCAAGATCAAGTGCGGCTAATTCAAAACCATCGGTTGTTGCAGCAACCGCGCTTAAGCGATCCCGCGATTTACTAAACGGCGGTGCATCGGTGACAAGTAAGCAAAGACCTGGTGCGCTTCCACGACCAACGCGACCACGTAGCTGATGTAACTGGCTGATGCCAAAACGATCGGCATCCATGATCACCATCATTGTGGCGTTAGGAACGTCAACCCCAACTTCAATCACAGTTGTTGAAATTAAGACATCAATGCCATCTGGGTCATTTGGCCCTAAAGCAAATCGTTGCATCACATCATCTTTATCGCTACCCGCCATTTGGCCATGCATGATGCCAACTCGAACAGCTTTAAGTGGACCTTCGATTAGTACTGGTGCCAAATCTTCCAAAGCAACTGCTGGTCTTGAAGTTTTATCAAGTGGCTTATCTTCTT
>JBEGTB010000019.1:0-7673 GCA_041179585.1 Actinomycetota bacterium | reverse complement strand
ATCATTCACTTGCACTCACTTCTTCAATCACGCATGGTCTAGCCGTTTCGATTTGGGTTGGCACATTAATTGCACTTTTGCCTCACATTTCAAACACAAGCCAAGAACTCGTCACAAAATTCGGTGCTCTGGCGAAATGGTGTGTAGTTGCATTGGGTGTTTCCGGAATAGCTGCCACCTACAGTCGCCTAGATTCAATTAGTGATTTTTGGATGACTGGTTACGGCAGGTTGGTCATAGTCAAATTTTTATTGTTCATGATTGCATTGGCAATTGCTGGCCAAATTCGAAAACAGCTAAGAAGCAACATTTCGGTCACAAAATTCATAAGCATTGAAACCATTTTTTTAAGTTTGGCTATTGGATTTGGTGTGGCATTACAAAATACTGCGCTTTCTCGATCAGGAATTTCATTTGAAACCGCGGCAGAAGAAATTTTAGGATTTGAGTTTCCACCAGTTCCAGGTGTAGCTGAATATCTTTTCGGATGGCATCCAGAGTGGATTTTATTAACGCTTTCAACAATTGCACTAATTCTTTATTTATCTGCTGTTAAGAAACTGAAACGTCAAGAAATTAAGTGGCCGGGCGGCAGAACAACATCCTTTGTTATAGGAATTGCTTTGTTGGCTTGGACTAGTTCAAGTGGCATTGCTAAGTACGCAATGATTTCATTTAGTGCGCACATGATCCAACACATGGTGCTTTCCATGATTGCACCAATTTTTCTTGTCTTAGGTGCTCCAGTGACATTGGCACTACGAGCACTGCCAACGCAATCTAATCATGAAACAAAGAATGCCAGGGATTGGATTTTAAGTTTGCTTGAAAGCAAGTATGCAAAACTTGTTACTCATCCAATAAGCGTTTTAATTATTTTTACATTCGGTCTATACGGCATGTATTTCACTTCACTTTTTGGTGATCTAATGCGTAGCCATTCAGGGCATGTCTTTATGGAAATTCATTTCCTATTTTCAGGTTTTCTATTTGCATTTATGACTGTTGGAATTGACCCAGCACCAAGAAAAATTCCCTACTGGAGCAAATTAATGATGGTCTTAATGGCTCTTGGTCTTCATACATTTTTTGCCCTTGCAATCATGCAGTCTCGAACTCCTGTGGGTGAAAGTTGGTATGCCCAAGTTCAACCACCTTGGATATTTGATTTGCTCAAAGAAAATTACATCGGCGGTGGAATTGCCTGGGCAATTGGTGAAATCCCAACGTTGATGTTGGCAATATTGGTTGCAGTGCAATGGGCCAGAAGTGATGAACGAACTGCAAATCGTTTAGATCGAACTGCGCAGCGTGATGGCGACCGGGAACGTAAGGAATACAACGAGCGCCTAGCAAGGCTAAACAGCCGCGATCAAAACAATTAAAGTACTCGGTCTTTTAAGACTGGGAATTTATCCCGCCAGCTGTTTACTAAATCAAGATCGATATCGACAACTAATACGTCTTCACCAGTTCCAAGTTGTCCAATAACTTCACCCATTGGGCTAACCACCATGGAATTGCCACCTAGTTCGTATTCATTATTTTGACCAACTTGATTACAAGCAATAACCCAAGCTTGGTTTTCAATTGCGCGAGCAGTATTTAAAACTTTCCAATGTTCTATTCGAGGAGAAGGCCAACCAGAGCAAATAACGATTGATTGGGCACCTTGATCTGCTTGCAAACGAAAAAGCTCAGGGAAACGTAAGTCATAACAGGTAGCAATACCAGTTATCCCAAGTGGTGTTGAACTAATAACTTCTGGCTTATCACCACGGCTAAGCATGATTGCTTCACCTTGGTCAAAACCAAATAAATGTATTTTGCGATATTGGCTAACTACTTCACCTAAATTGTTAATGACGACTGCGGTATTTGAAATACCTTTTTCATGACGTTCAATAAAAGACCCAAAGTGAATCCAACAATTATTTTCTTTTGCAATTTCACAAAATGCATTTGCTAATTCATTTTGTGCTGGAAGTGCATAGTCCTGAAATAGTTCTGAACTAAATGCTCCAACATGCCAAAGTTCAGGTAGAACTAAGAAATCAGCTTTGCTTGCCCAAGTTCGAGTGAGTTCGGTTACACGATTAATTCGACTCTCAACAGATTCTGAATCATCTGTGCTTACTTGAAGCAGTGCAACCTTAGTCATGCTTAAAGACTATTGGTTATTAACCTGCAGATGGAACTGCGTTTGGTTCAACTGGGGGTTTTGGTATGCGGCAGATATGTTCAAGCCATAAACCAATAATTGTGGTTACCAAGCTAGCAATCGCAGTGAGCGCTGAAATTAAAGCACGCTCTTTGGAAGAAGGAGAATCTGAAAACACTAGATTGTCGATAAAAATACCTAAATAAAACCCAAGTGCAAGAGCGCCAACTCTAGATGCTGACATTGCAAGCGCAGCGCTTCTGGCGGCAAGAAGTGGATCAAGTCTTGGCTTACCTTTTTCAGGGTTTATTTTTTTACGGGCAAGAAATGTCCAAATGAATAATGCAGCAGCGATTAACCACATAGTTATGGCAGTTAACCAAGGAGTTGCAAATGCCTGGCTAAAAATAGGTGGCCACATTGTTGCCACAATCCAGCCAACGCCAGTTGAAATCAAAGCAAGATAAACCAAATAAATAATTTTTGTTGGTACTAACACTATTTAGTCACCTGCAACTTCATATCTCTATTTAACTGCACGCCAGAGTGATCGATTTGTTCATGCAGTTCAGCTAACTTGCCCAGACCAGAAATCACAAGATTTGGTGAAATCTCAAACCAGGGAACGACAACAAAAGCACGTTCGCTAATTCTTGGGTGGGGCAGGGTTAACTCAGAATCACTTGAAACCACATTCTCATAATCCAAAATGTCCACATCAAGTGTGCGCGGACCCCAATGTTCAGCGCGAACACGATTAGCTTGCTGCTCTAGCTGCTGGGCAAAAGCTAGAAGTTCATTTGGAGATAACTCAGTATCAATTTCAACCACTGCATTTAAAAAGTCATCTTGTTGTGGTCCACCAACTGGAGTTGTTTCATAAATTGAGGACACCTTAACATTTGAGATTTTTGAATTATTGCAAATTTCAAAGACTGCATTTTGCAAGAACTCAAATCTGTCTCCGAGATTTGAACCTATTGAAAGGTAGGCTTTCGACATTATTTGTTACGGACTACCGTTACCGAAACATTGCCAAAGGGCACTTCAATTGGTGCTTGAGGTTTATTCACAGTCACTTCAACTGCTTTTACTAGTTTTAATTCGATTAAATTATCTGCAATTTCGTCTGCAAGAGTCTCAATCAAATCAAAAGGTTCACCTGTGATGTAATCATGAATAATTTGAGCAACATCGGCGTAGTTAACGGTGTTTGCTATGTCATCGTTAACCGATGGGCTTTGCACGACTAACTTCGCATCAACACTAAATTCCTGACCGTTAGCTCGTTCACTTTCAAGTAATCCGTGATACCCAAACCCAGTAATTTCAGTTAATTCAATTTGATACTCAGCCATTTGATAACTCCTGCATTATTCGACTGACCACTTTCACAGCATCACTAGAAGACTTAACATCATGGACTCGAACTGCCCACACTTGCTGAGCTGCCATCAGTGCAGTGATTGCCGTCGTGGCGGCTTCGCGACCTTCAATATCGCGAGCAACGCCATCTTTAGAAAGAAGTTCACCTAGGAATTTCTTTCGACTGGCCCCAATTAAAAGCGGTAGACCAAGGTTTTGTAATTCATCAAGGCCAGCAAAGATTGGCCAATTCTGATCAACAGTCTTTGCAAAACCAATACCTGGATCAAGAACTATGCGAGATAGTTCAACTCCTGCTGAAACAGCTGAATTTACTTGGCTTTGCAGTTCATCACAAACATCAAGAACCACATCGTCATAATTTGTTAAGTTCATCATTTCGGTTGAATGCCCGCGCCAGTGCATCATGATGTACGGCAAATCATTTGTGTTCAAAAATACAAACATCTCTGGGTCTGCTTTTCCACCGCTGACGTCATTAATTATGCAAGCACCAGCTTTAACGGCTTGGGCAGCAACTTCGGCTCGCATTGTGTCGACGCTTACTGGAATTTCTAACTTGGTTAATTCAGTAATGACTGGAATGACTCGATCGAGTTCTTCTTGAACTGAAATACGATCCGCACCTGGTCTAGTTGATTCACCACCAATATCAACAATGTCAGCGCCATCGGCAAACATTTGTTTGCCATGTTCAATTGCTGTTTGAGTTGATGCGAATTTTCCGCCATCACTAAATGAGTCAGGAGTGACATTTAGTACACCCATGACAAGTGTGCGATTTAGTTCAGCTAACTTCTTAGGTAGCCCGCTTGGAATAAGCATTACTTACCGTTGATTAAAGCCATTGCTTCGGCGCGAGTAGTTGCATCACGCAATTGTCCGCGAACTGCAGAAGTAATTGTGGTCGCACCAGGTTTGCGAATACCGCGCATCGACATACACAAGTGTTCACATTCAATAACGACAATCACACCGCGTGCATCAAGAATGTTAACCATCGCATCAGCAACTTGAGTTGTTAAACGTTCTTGAACTTGAGGACGACGCGCAAATAAATCAACTAAGCGAGCAATCTTTGATAGCCCAGTAATTTTCCCAGCTTCACTTGGAATGTAACCAACATGGCCAACGCCATGGAATGGAAGTAGGTGATGTTCACAGGTGCTGTAAACCGGGATATCTTTAACCACAATTAATTCATCATGTCCCAATGAAAACGTTGTAGTTAGAACATCTTCGGCAGTTTTGTGAAGGCCACCGAAAATTTCTGCGTAAGCCTTGGCAACGCGTTCTGGTGTTTTTTGCAGGCCTTCACGATCTGGGTTTTCACCTATGCCAATTAATAGTTCACGAATCGCATTTTCAATTCGTTTTTGATCAAATGGCCCAACCGCTGGTGGTTCACTTAATTTTTCGATTGGGTCGATGGTCAAGCTTTGCTCGTCTCAGAATCAATTGCCCGAGGTGGAACTTCTACAGGTGGCTTACGACTTGGTTTGCGCCTAACTGAACCAGTCCAGGCTGGACGCTCTGGACGTCGCTTAAGCGGTTCAAAAATACGCGCAACTTCATCGCGATCCAAAGTTTCTTTTTCAAGAAGTTCAACCACAAGTGAATCAAGAACCTTTCGGTTAGCAACCAAAATTTCATATGCCTCGTGGTGTGCGATTTCAATAAATGAACGAACTTCTTCGTCGATTGCTGCTGCAATTTCTTCAGAGTAATCACGTTGATGACCCATGTCACGGCCCATAAATGGTTCGCCATTTACTTGGCCATACTTAATTGCGCCAAGACGTTCAGTCATGCCGTATTCCATAACCATTTTGCGGGCAACAGCTGTAGCTTTTTCAATGTCGTTGCTAGCACCAGTTGTTGGATCGTGGAAAATCATTTCTTCAGCGGCGCGGCCACCAAGCATGTAAGCAAGCTGGTCAAGCATCTGAGAACGAGTAGTTGAATACTTTTCTGATTCTGGAAGCACCATGGTGTAACCAAGTGCACGGCCGCGAGGAAGAATTGTCACCTTATGAACCGGATCAGTATTAGGAAGAGCCGCAGCAACTAATGCGTGACCACCTTCGTGGTAAGCAGTAATTAAACGCTCTTGTTCACTCATTGGACGGCTGCGCTTTTGTGGTCCAGCAATCACGCGATCAATTGCTTCATCCAAGAGTTCATCGGTGATTAATTTGCCATCACTACGTGCCGTCAAAATTGCAGCTTCGTTTAATACGTTTGCCAGATCAGCACCTGTGAAACCAGGTGTGCGACGGGCAACTGCCATTAGGTCAACATCTTCTGCGATCGGCTTACCTTTTGCATGAACTTGAAGAATGTCAAAGCGTCCGTTTAGTCCTGGTGTTTCAACTGCAACTTGTCGGTCAAAGCGACCTGGACGAAGTAATGCTGGATCAAGAATGTCTGGCCGGTTTGTGGCAGCAATTAAAATCACGCCAGTGTTTGCATCGAAACCATCCATCTCAACCAACATTTGGTTAAGAGTTTGTTCACGTTCATCGTGCCCGCCGCCCATACCTGCGCCACGATGGCGACCAACTGCATCGATTTCGTCAATGAAAATAATCGAAGGCGCATTTGTTTTTGCTTGTTCGAATAAATCGCGAACACGGCTGGCACCAACACCGACAAACATTTCAACGAAATCAGAACCTGAGATCGAAAAGAATGGAACGCCAGCTTCACCAGCAACAGCGCGTGCTAATAAAGTTTTACCCGTTCCTGGCGGGCCATAAAGTAAAACACCTTTTGGAATCTTGGCACCAAGAGCTTGAAACTTTCCTGGCTCTTGCAAGAATTCTTTAATTTCAACAAGTTCTTCTTTTGCTTCATCCGCGCCAGCAACATCAGCAAATGTTGTTTGAGGCATGTCCTTAGTAATCAACTTGGCTCGTGATTTACCAAATGACATGATGCGTCCGCCACCTTGCATCTGGCTCATCATGAACAAGAAAAGTCCCATAATCAAAATGACTGGGAATACCGACATAAACAAGCTGCCAAGGAATGACTGTTTAGGAACAACTACGTCATATCCTTCTGGAATTTTTCCTGCAGATTTTTGGGCGTCAAGTAGTGCAATAAGTGAAGGTGCTTGTCCGGTTATAAATTCAGCAACTTCTTTGCTGTCGTCAGTTAGCGTGACTTTAATCAGTTGATCGCCATCAACTAACGTCACCGACTTCGCACGACCTTGTTGAATGTCGCTAATAACTTTCCAGGTATCAACTTCTTTGGCAGCGCCACTTGTGTTTAGAGAATTAGTACCTACCAATAAAGCAGTGATAGCTAATGCAATCCAAAGCAAAGGTGAACGGAATAACTGCTTGATGCCCATGTTTAAGGAAAAACACCCCTTCAGGTGGTTGAATTATTAAGTTACCTCGACTGGCCGATATGTGCGAACCGGTTCTCTAGTAGGTGAAAAACCCACAATGTGGACATCATTTAGACCCAAAAATAATGGGTTTTAAAGACGTCCTGCTTCATGCACGCGCTTTAGGAAATCTTTGGTTTCAGGTAGCCGCGGATTTTCGAGAACTTGGCTTGGTGTTCCGCGTTCCAGAATTAATCCATCTTTCAAGAAACAAACTTCATCAGCTACTTGGGTAGCAAATCCCATTTCATGGGTTGCCAGGACCATCGTCATGCCATCTTGTTTCAGGTCACGAACAATTGCCAAGACTTCATTAACCAACACTGGATCCAGAGCAGAAGTAACTTCATCTAACAGAAGAAGTCTTGGCCTATTTGCAATTGATCGAATAATTGCAACACGTTGTTGTTGCCCGCCACTCAACCGATCTGGGTATTGATGTGCTTTATCAAGAAGATCAAATCTTGCAAGAAGTTTCTTTGCTTGATCTATCGCTTCATCTTTTGAAATTTGATGAACTTTAATCGGTGCAAGAGTGATGTTCTCAAGAACGGTCATGTGTGGGAATAAATTGAATGATTGGAAAACCATTCCAAGTTTTCGGCGAACTTCGTCTTCATTTATCTGTGGATCAGATATTTCAATTCCATCAACACGAATTTCGCCATCATCGATTTGTTCTAACAAATTAATGCAGCGAAGCAAAGTAGATTTTCCAGATCCTGA
>JBEGTB010000018.1:0-26887 GCA_041179585.1 Actinomycetota bacterium | reverse complement strand
GAACGCCTTCTTCTTCCATTTGAGCTAACCGACGATCGATGTGATGTTTTTCCATTTTGAATTCTGGAATGCCATAGCGAAGTAAGCCGCCAATTCGATCAGCACGTTCATAAACCACAACCGTGTGGCCAGCACGGGCTAACTGTTGGGCAGCAGCCAATCCTGCTGGACCTGAACCAACTACCGCAACCCGTTTTCCACTCAACCGTTCATTGGTGTGTGGGTTAACTATTCCTGAATCCCATGCACGATCAATAATCGAAACTTCAACCTGTTTGATGGTTACCGCGTCACCTGAAATACCAACAACACAAGCTGCTTCACAAGGTGCTGGACATAAACGCCCAGTAAATTCTGGGAAGTTATTTGTGGCGTGCAACCTATCTGCGGCTTCTTTCCAGTCGCCGCGATAAACCAGGTCATTCCATTCAGGAATTAAGTTGCCTAGTGGGCAGCCGTTGTGACAAAACGGAATTCCGCAATCCATACAGCGACCGGCTTGAGTTACCAGTTTCTCTTTTGGAAATTCTTGATAGACCTCTTTCCAGTCTTGGATGCGCACATCAACCGGGCGACGCACTGGAAGTTCGCGAGAGTTTTCAATAAAACCTTTTGGATTACCCATAACTACCCCCTACTTCCCAACACTTGCTTGCATGATTGCCATCAGTGGATCTTTACCTTCAGAGATTGCTTTGGCTTGCGCATCTAGAACTCTGCGGTAATCAGCTGGCATCACTTTTGAAAGGCGATGCACGTGCACTGGCCACTCATGCAAAAGATCTTGGGCGATTGTTGAACCAGTTTCGTTATGGTGCTTGGTAATTGTTTGATGCAAGAAATCGATGTCTTCTTGATCTAGTTTTTCCAAATTAACCATTTCGCGGTTTAGTTTTGCTGGATTCACATCAAGTAAATAAGCAATGCCACCACTCATACCGGCAGCAAAGTTACGACCAGTTGGGCCAAGGACTAGTACGCGGCCACCTGTCATGTATTCGCAGCCGTGATCGCCAACACCTTCAACAACTGCAGTTGCACCTGAGTTGCGAACGCAGAAACGTTCACCTGCAATACCGCGAAGGTAAATCTCACCAGAAGTTGCGCCATAACCAATCACGTTGCCAGCAATCACATTTTTCGCCGGATCAAATGAAACGTTGTTACTTGGTTTAACGACGATTTTTCCGCCAGAAATACCTTTGCCAACGTAATCATTTGCATCACCTTCAAGGCGAAGAGTTATGCCCTTTGGCAGGAACGCGCCAAAAGATTGACCAGCACTTCCAGTGAACAAAAGATCGATAGTGCCTTCAGGTAAACCTTGACCGCCCCACTTGCGGGTAACGCTTGAACCAAGCATTGTGCCAACTGTGCGGTTAACGTTTCGCACAGTTAATTGGGCCCGAACTGGTTCACCGTTTTCAATAGCTGGCGCACAGATTTTGATTAGTTCATTATCAAGTGCTTTATCAATTCCGTGATCTTGTGTTGTGGTGCGATGTAGAGATGCGCCAGCAGCGATTTGCGGACGGTAAAGAATCGCTGAAAGATCAAGCCCTTCAGTCTTCCAATGGCGAACAGCATCATCAACATTTAATACTTCACTATGGCCAACAGCTTCTTCAATTGAGCGGAAACCAAGCTGAGCTAGCAATTCACGAACTTCTTGGGCAATGAACATGAAGAAGTTAACGACATGTTCTGCCTTGCCACTAAATTTTGCGCGAAGTTCAGGGTTCTGCGTTGCAACGCCAACTGGACAGGTGTCTAAATGGCAAACGCGCATCATCACACAACCCATAACGACCAGTGGCGCAGTTGCGAAACCAAATTCTTCAGCGCCCAAAAGAGTTGCAATAACAACATCTCGACCGGTCTTTAACTGACCATCTGTTTGCACAACAATGCGATCACGCAGGTTATTAATAAGTAATGTCTGCTGAGTTTCAGCTAAACCAAGTTCCCATGGTCCGCCAGCATGTTTCAAGCTAGTTAAAGGCGATGCGCCGGTTCCGCCGTCATGACCGGAAACTAGGACCACATCAGCATGTGCTTTTGCCACACCTGCTGCAACAGTTCCGATACCAACTTCAGAAACCAGTTTTACGTGAATGCGAGCTTGGGTATTGGCATTCTTTAAATCGTGAATTAGCTGAGCTAAATCTTCAATTGAATAAATGTCGTGGTGCGGTGGTGGAGAGATTAATCCAACACCTGCAGTTGAGTGACGTGTCTTTGCCACCCACGGATAAACCTTGTGACCTGGAAGCTGTCCACCTTCACCAGGTTTGGCACCTTGGGCCATTTTGATTTGAATGTCATCAGCGTTTACTAAGTATTCACTTGTCACACCAAAGCGACCTGAAGCAACTTGCTTAATCGCACTTCGACGTGAATCGCCATTTGAATCTGGAATGAAACGCTCTGGGTCTTCCCCGCCTTCACCGGTATTGCTCTTGGCCCCGATCCGGTTCATTGCAATCGCTAAAGTTTCATGTGCTTCTTGGCTAATCGATCCGTAAGACATCGCGCCAGTTGAGAATCGCTTAACAATACTTTCAACTGATTCAACTTCATCAATTGAGATTGGTTGGCGTTCTGAATTGAACTTAAACAAGCCACGAAGTGTCATCAATCTTTCAGATTGAGCATTAACTCGATCGGTGTATTGCTTGAAGATTTCAGCCTTACCTTCGCGGGTTGCATGCTGCAATCTAAAGACAGTTTCAGGATCAAATAGATGTGGCTCACCTTCTCGGCGCCATTGATATTCACCACCAATTGTTAAGGTGCGGTGAGCTTGAGTTATTCCACTTGGTGGATAGGCAAGTGCATGTCTTGCTGCGCATTCTGCTGCGATTTCAGTTAGGCCAACACCACCCAAGCGAGAAACTGTTCCAGTGAAATAACGCTCGACTAGCTCTGGGGCTAGACCAATGGCTTCAAAAACTTGAGCACCTGTGTAAGAGGCAACAGTTGAGATTCCCATTTTGCTCATTACTTTGAGCAGACCTTTACCTAAACCTTTAACAAGATTGCGAACTGCTTTTTCAGCAGAAATATCGGTCACAACTCCACGACGAACTAAATCTTCAACAGATTCCATTGCAAGGTATGGATTAACAGCTGCTGCGCCAAAACCAATTAGAAGTGCCACGTGGTGAACTTCGCGCACGTCACCTGATTCAACGATCAAACCAACCTTGGTGCGTTCTTTAGTGCGAATTAAGTGGTGGTGCACTGCTGCAGTTAGCAATAGAGACGGGATTGGTGCCAGTTCAAGAGTTGAATCACGATCAGATAAAACTATGAAGCGCTTGCCGTCGCGAACATGTTCGGAAACTTGAGCACAAATATGTTCCAATCGCTCTTCAAGTGCTTGCTTGCCACCAGCTACGCGATAAAGTCCTTTAACTTTGGCACTAGCTAAACCTGGTTGATTGCCATCAGCATTGATATAAAGAATCTTGGCTAGTTCATCGTTATCAATAACTGGGAATGGCAAAATCAACTGGCGTGCATGTTCAGCGCTTTCAGTTAACAGATTGACTTCAGGGCCAGATGCAGTGCCAAGAGATGTGACAAGTTCTTCACGGATTGCATCAAGTGGTGGGTTTGTAACTTGAGCAAATAGTTCAGTGAAGTAATCAAAAATTAACCGAGGGCGTTCACTTAATACTGCAAGCGGTGTGTCTGAACCCATTGAGCCAAGTGCTTCTTGGCCAGTTTTTGCCATTGGCGCCAAAATGATTCGAAGCTCTTCTTCGGTGTAACCAAAAGTTTGTTGGCGGCGAATAACTGAGCCGCGAGTGTGCACAATGTGTTCGCGTTCAGGCAAAGATTCCAAGTGAACCTGGCCTTCTTCAAGCCACTTGCCATAAGGCGCAGCTGCGGCAAGTTGTTTCTTAAGTTCAGTGTCTTCAACAATTCGACCAAGCGAAGTGTCAACCAAGAACATGCGACCTGGTTGAAGACGACCTTTGCGCACAATCTTGCTTGGATCGATATCAAGTACGCCTGATTCAGATGCCAGCACGACCATGCCGTCATCTGTTTGCCAATAACGACCAGGGCGAAGACCATTTCGATCAAGTACGGATCCAATTACGGTGCCATCAGTGAATGAAACGTTTGCTGGGCCATCCCATGGCTCAGTTAAGGCTGAATGGAATTGGTAAAACGCGCGAATGTCTGGATCCATTTCAGTGTGGTTTTCCCATGCTTCGGGAATCAGCATTAAGACAGCGTGTGGCAATGATCGGCCAGTTAAGTGAAGGAGCTCGATTACTTCATCAAGTGAAGCTGAGTCTGATCCCCCATTTGCACAGACTGGGAAAATTCGACTTAAGTCACCATCAATAAAAGATGTCTTAAGTTGTGACTCACGGGTTTTCATCCAGTTGCGATTGCCCTTAACGGTATTGATTTCACCGTTATGAGCTAGGTAGCGATATGGATGTGCCAGTGGCCAAGATGGGAATGTATTTGTTGAGAAGCGACTGTGAACTAAACCGATAGCGCTCTTGTATTTTTCATCGGATAAATCCGGAAAGAATGGCTCAAGCTGATTTGTAGTGAGCATGCCTTTATAAACCAAAGTGCGACTTGAAAGTGATGGAAAATAAACTTTCACCTCAAGTTCAGCGCGCTTACGCAGAACAAAAGCTTTGCGATCAAGTGCGATCCCAGTTTCCCTGTTTTCGCCTTCAACGAATAACTGTTCGAAATGCGGCATTACTGAAAGTGCGGTTGGGCCAACTTCAGCCGTATAAATAGGAACTTCGCGCCAGCCAAGTACTTTTAATTCTTCACGCTTGGCAATCTTTTCGATTTCTGCTTTTGCAGTTTCACGCTGTGTTTTATCTGTTGGTAAGAATGCGATACCAACTGCATAACTACCATCTGCTGGAAGCTTGAAGTCAACTTTTGCTCGCAGGAATTCATCTGGAATCTGCGTAAGAATGCCCGCGCCATCACCAGAATTAACTTCAGCGCCACTGGCGCCGCGGTGATCAAGGTTGCGAAGCGCGGTTAGTGAGTCAGCAACAATTTGGTGTGACTTATCGCCATTAAGTCGCACAAGCCAAGCAACGCCACAAGCATCATGTTCATTACTCGGGTCATAAAGACCTTGAGCAGGAACTTGATTGGTTTGAATCATTTTGGCCCCCCCGCAAAATTTGGCGGGACTACTTTGGCCCAGAAGAACTTAAGAATTAAAACAATAGCCTACAAAGCTACTTTTTTCGACGGCGGCCACGTTCTTTTGAGCGTTCAGCTTCTTGCGGGCTTGGTTCAGTAACCAGGTCCAGCACTCTTGCCATGGCTTGAGTTAGAGCCTCATCGGTCGTTGCTTTGGTGCTTTCAACCTGTTCTGGAATTACTTGGGTGATTTGAGTTGCAGTTTCAGGTGATACGAAAACTTCATCGAATTCATCTTTAACTTGCTTAATCACTTCTGTTGGCTGGGCAGCCACTTCTTGCTCAGCCCGCCTGGAATCTTTGCGTCGGTCGCGCCGATGTGGTGTCTGAATGGCTTGAGTTTGTTCGTTGGCAAGCTCGGTTGCTTTAACTTGGGCAACTTCAGCTTCGGCCACGCGAGAACGTTCACGCTTACGTCGAGCGGTTAGCACTTGGCCTTCAAAAAGTTCTTCGCGGCCTGGATGGCGCTCTCCTGAAAGTATTAAATACATCAAGGCACCTGCACCAATGATTAGTGATGTGAAGACATTTATGCGAATTCCAAGGAATTGGTTTGCTTCATCGATTCGCAAAGTTTCTATTGCGCCGCGTGCACTGCAGTAAAGGGCGACGTAAAGCGCAAAGACTCGTCCGTGACCCATAGTGAAACGCTTATCGGCCCAAATCACGATAAATGCAATGGCAACACATGCAATTGATTCATAAAGAAATGTTGGGTGAAAAACTTCAAATTCTTCATAACCAACAGGGCGATGCACAGCTGAGATTTCAAGACCCCACGGCATAGTTGTTGGCCGACCGAATAATTCTTGGTTAAACCAGTTACCCCATCGACCGATAGCTTGGGCTAACACAATGCCAGGAGCTAGTGCATCTGCAAGTGGTGCAAACGAAATATTGTTTCGAACTGAAGCGATGTAAACACCGACACCGCCAAGTGCGATCGCACCCCAGATACCAAGGCCACCTTGCCAGATCTGAAGGGCGGCAATAAAACCTTTTCCATTTTCACTGAAGTAAGAAGACCAGTCGGTTAACACGTGATAAATGCGCCCACCGATTACACCGAATGGCACTGCCCACATCGCAATGTCAAGAACTTGATTTTCTAAACCACCGCGTTCAATCCAGCGCTTATTGCCAACTCGAATTGCAACGCCAATACCAAGCAAAATGATTAAGGCATAAGCCCTAAGTGGAATTGGACCTAGCCACCAAACACCCTGTGAAGGACTTGGAATGTAGCTAGCTAATGAATGCATAATCGAATTGTGTGCCTGTATCTAATTACTTAGTTGCTGCAGCTTCGTCAATTGCTGCTTGCAGAGCAACGGGATCACGCAGAACATCTTGAGTCAACTCAGTGCCATTTAGAAATGCAGTTGGGGTTGAACTAACACCTTCTTTTGAGAAAGCGTCATAAGAGTTATTTACCCAGCCTTCGTATTTCTTAGATGACAAACATTCAGTGAAAGTCGCTGAATCAGTTACGCCGGCAATTCCAGCAATTGCAGTTAAATCGTTAATTGAAAATCCGGTACCTTCATCAACTGGCTGAGCTTGGAAAATCGTGCGGTGGTATTCAAGACCCTTGCCTTGATCAACTGCACAACCAAAAGCCATTGATGCGTATAGAGATGAATTTGGGTTTCCAGCAGCAGTATTAAGTGCCTTTAGATTTTCATCAAGGAAAATAGTTGGGCGGTATTCCACGCGAAGTTTTCCTTCAGTTGCCAATTTTTCAATAACTGAACCCACGGCATCTTCCATCGACTTACAAGCAGGACATTGGAAGTCTTCCCAAATCTGAAGTTTTGGAATTGAATCCGCATCGGCAGCCGACCAAGCTGAACCAACCTTCACGCCATAAGTATCAGAAGTAACACCTGTTGGTAGTGCTGCTGAAGTATCGGTTGTTGGACCATCAGCGCGGCCTTGCATTAATGGGATCGCAAGTAATGCGGCCATGATTACCACAACCACGCCACCACCAATTAAACGAATTTTGCGATCACGTGCACGTAAATCTGATTCGGCTGCTGCGCGTGCTTGCGCTGCTGCTTCGCGTGCTGACTTGGCGCCTTTACTGTCTTTACCCATGAGGAATTTACTCTCCGAAATATTTTTTTATTGGTATTTCTAGTTTAATTGTGCTCGAGCGAGTACTTGGTTCGTGGCCAGCGAGCAAGCCATAAAGCCATCAAAGTAAATGCAAAATCTCTAATGATTTCTTGGGTGTATCGCGATGCTCTTCCTTCAGGGCTGATATCGCCACCGCCACCAAAGCAACCACAATCAATGCTGTAACCGCGAACCCAAACACTTGCAATACCTGCAACAAACGCGAGCATTAGAACTGCAGTGATGATCGCAGAAATCCGAACGAATAAGCCCACTAATAAGAAAATGCCAATTGCAATTTCAAGTAACGGAAGTGCGTAACCCAGTACTGGTGCAATGGATGGTGAAAAGATGCGATAAGCCAAAATTGCATCGCGGGCACCATGTGGTTCAAACAATTTGATCCCACCTGCATACAGCAAAATTCCAGCAAGTACTACTCGGAAAAGTGTGCCAACAGTTTCGTTGCCCAAGAAATTTTTCATAACTAAGCCTTACTCAATGCGCCAGCTAGTTCACTTGCAAGTTTTTGCGCAGCAGCTGGGCCGCCTTGTTCAATGGCATTGACAAAAGCACTTCCAACGATCACGCCATCGGCATACTGAGCGATTTCTTTAGCTTGAGCCGGGGTTGAAACACCAAGACCAACAGCGATTGGCAGGTCAGTGTGTTTACGTGTACGGCTAACTAAATCCTGGACCGAATCAGAAATAGTTGATCTAGCGCCGGTAACACCCATCACTGCGCCAGCATAAATAAACCCAGTAGTCACCTTGCAGACTGTTGCAATGCGTTCATTGGTACTTGATAGTGCTACCAAGAAAACTCGATCAAGTTTTCCATCAGATGCATCAATCCAGTCCCCGGCTTCTTCTGGGGTCAAATCTGGAGTGATCACTCCAACGCCACCAGCACTTGCTAAATCGCTTGCGAATTTATTGACACCATTGGCTTCAATTGGATTCCAGTAACTCATCACAAGTGCTGGCACACCCAATTTAGAAACTTCACTTGCCGTTTCAACTACGTCTTTAATTTTTGTGCCTTGTTTAAGGGACTGCTCGACTGCGGCTTGAATTGTTGGCCCATCCATAACTGGATCGCTATAAGGCAAACCAATTTCAACAATGTCCACACCACCGCGAACCATTGCAGCAATGCAATCTATTGCACCTTGCTTTGATGGATAACCAGCTGGCAAGTATCCAATTAGGGCTGCGCGATTTTCTGATTTTGCTTTAGCAAATGCATCATGCAACTTGCTCATTAACTATCTGCCTTAATGCCAAACCATTTAGCAGCAGTTTCAACATCTTTATCACCGCGACCAGAAAGGTTAACCAGAATTAAAGAACCTGCGCCAAGTTCTTTTCCAAGGTCTAGCGCGCCTGCTAGTGCGTGGGCGGTTTCGATCGCCGGAATAATTCCTTCAGTTTCGCAAAGTAATTTAAAAGCATTCATCGCTTGAGTGTCAGTTACTGGAACATACTGTGCTCTACCGATGTCGGCTAGGTATGCATGTTCAGGGCCAACACCTGGGTAATCAAGACCGGCACTAATTGAATGACTTTCAATTGTTTGTCCATCTTCATCTTGCAAAACAAATGTGCGGGCGCCATGCAATACGCCAACGGCGCCACCCGTAATAGATGAAGCATGGCGACCAGTTTCAACACCGTCACCAGCCGCTTCCATACCAACTAAGCGAACATCTTTATCGTCAACAAATGCACTGAAAATGCCAATCGCATTGGATCCACCGCCAACACAAGCGGCAACGGCATCTGGCAATCGACCAAATCGTTCCAGCATTTGTTCTCGGGCTTCATCGCCAATTACCCGATGAAATTCTCGAACAAGTTCTGGAAACGGTGCCGGACCTGCAACGGTGCCAAATAGGTAATGTGTGTTTTCAACATTGGCAACCCAATCGCGCATCGCTTCATTGATTGCATCTTTAAGAGTTTTACTTCCCGTTGTTACGGGTACAACTTTTGCACCAAGTAATTTCATGCGGGCAACGTTTAATGCTTGGCGCTTTGTGTCTTCTTCGCCCATATAAATGACACATTCAAGGCCAAGTAGTGCTGCAGCAGTTGCAGTTGCAACGCCATGTTGACCTGCACCAGTTTCAGCAATCACTCGAGTTTTACCCATGCGCTTTGTTAATAAAGCTTGACCTAGGACGTTATTGATTTTGTGTGAGCCAGTGTGATTTAAATCTTCACGTTTAAGCAAAATTGTTGCGCCACCGGCGTGCTCTGAAAATCTGGAAGCAACTGTGATTGGGCTAGGTCGACCGGTGTAGTTGACTAATAAGTCTTTTAATTGAGCTTGAAATTCTGGATCTGTTTGTGCTTTGTGAAATGCATCAGTTATTTCATCAAGTGCTGACATCAAAGCTTCTGGAACAAAACGTCCACCGAACTTTCCAAAGTGACCAGAGGCATCTGGCATAACTGCGCTAGTCATCTCTAACCCCTTCTGTCTTTGGCGTATTCAATTCCAACTTCAGTCCATTCTTGAATAGTTTCGGTAGGATCGCCACTTTTAACTAAACTCTCGCCCACCAGGATCCCCCTGGCACCATTACTGGCTAATTCTTTAACGTCATTGGCAGTGCTGATGCCAGATTCAGCGATCGGCACAATTCCAGCAGGGATCATCGGCAGCAACCTATGGCAGGTAGCCAAATCAACATCCAGCGTCTTTAGGTTACGAGCATTCACGCCTAAGAGTTTTGGTGAAATATTTAGCGCCCGCTCTAGTTCGTTTTCATTGTGAACTTCAACCAGCACTGACAAACCAAGTTCGATCGCTAAATCATTTAGATCGCTCATCTGAGAATCACCAAGTGAGGCCGCAATTAATAAAATCGCATCTGCGCCAAATGCTCTTGCTTCAAACACTTGATAGTCATCAACCATAAAATCTTTGCGCAAAATAGGTGTTTCAACCGCATCTCTTACTGCTGCCAAGTCAGCAAGTGAACCAGAAAATCTGCGACGTTCAGTTAGCACGCTAATTATTTGTGCCCCACCTTGTGCGTATTTATCCGCAAGTGCCTTTGGATCTGTAATTGGTGCCAAATCACCTTTGCTAGGACTACTTCGCTTGACTTCAGCAATGACTGAAAAATCTCGATCTAATAAATTTTGTGCAGCTGGAAGTGCTGGTGAGATTTGATCTATCCTGTCGCGCAATGCTGAAAGTGGAGTTTGGCGTTTGCGGTCGGCTAAATCTTCGCGAACACCTTCGACAATTGACTCAAGCACAGTCATGTCAGGTCCGCCTCAACAAATAATTGAACCTTAAGTTTATGTGTTAATTAGTGGGCCAAAATCTATGGTGAAACTTGCCCCACCCTCAGGTGCCTTACCTGCTGATGCAATAGCGCCAAGCCTGCTAGCCAATCGACCAACAAGAGCTAATCCAAAACCAGTTCCAACTCGGCGAACGCCTTTATAGCGCTCATAAAGTTCACCTGGTTGAAATGCAACAGCTATATCTTCCAGTGACAAACCTGGTCCGCTATCTCTAACTTGAAGCTTCCCATCATTTGTTAATTCAAAAATTATCTGTTGACCACTGGGTGTAACCCGCAGAGCATTTTCAGCAAGGTTATCCAGAATTTGTCTAATTCGAACTGCATCAGAGTTAACCAGAACTGGTTGCGAACTTACCTGGCTTACGAATTTAACTTCTTCACGCGCAGCTCGATCTAGCCAAACTGATGATGCTTCTGTAACCACATCACGTAAATCAATTAATTGGTTTTGCAATGGGAAATCAACTGCGCCGGTGCGAGCAAGGTCAAGAAGATCTGCGACCAGCCGATCTAGTCGAATTGCCTCAGCATTAACTACTGATCCGACTTTGGTCATCTCTTGCGCGGTTATAACGCCGTCGTTCATCGCTTCGGCGTAGCCGCGAATTGCGGTAAGTGGTGTGCGCAATTCATGAGAAATCGAAAGAAAGAATTCGCGCTGACGGCCTTCACTATGGGTCAGTTCTTTAGCTAACACATTTAATGCTTGAGCAATTTCGGAAATTTCTGATGGCCCACTTTCAACAAGTGAGACTTCGCGTTCACCAATTGCCAAGCGGTGAGCCGCATCAGCTGCTTCTTTGAGTGGTTTTGTTAATTTTCTAGATGCCAGTAAGCCAATCGCAACTGCCACAGTGAACCCAGCAATAAGTGCAAGTCCAATGCGAGTTAATGCTTCGGCTTTTAATCCACCAGCAATATTTGTTGGTTGCACCAGCACAATCCCAGTTCCACTACCCACTGGTCTTGCTTCGATTAAATAACACTGATCTTTCGCGCAAGCTCGATCGCTAATAGATTCACCACTTGCAACTTGAGCAATTTGTTTTTTGGTCAATACAGCTGGATCGCTTGTGCCAGGAATGATAGGCAAAGCTTCAATGCCTTGAGCTTTCAAATATGAAACTAACCCAAGCAGTGCTCGAGCACCTTGATCGCCAATCGGTCCGATGGTTTCATCATCCTCATCACCACTTTGCATGCGGCCCCGATTTGTATCAAAGTCATTTGGATTTGTCGCAACATTCCTAACTAAATCTGCCTGCTGAGACAAAGTGGACTGAGCTTGTAGTTCGGCGGCATCGCGAATTAATGGCATTGCCACTAATCCAGAAATAATTACTGCAACTGCTGCAATAGTTCCGGTTAAGAGTGCTGCACGTGAACCCAGTGATTTAAGCATTTTTATTACTGCTTATCCACTGAATAGCCAACACCGCGCACAGTTCGGATTGGATTTAGGTCTCCAAATTTTCCACGAAGTTGGGCAACGTGCACATCAACAGTTCTAGTGCCAACTACTGATGCATATCCCCAAACGTGACTTAGTAATTCATCACGACTAAAAACTCGTCCAGGACGAGACATTAGAAAAGCTAATAAATCAAATTCGGTAGCAGTCAAAGTAACTTCTTTACCATCAAGTGTTACTTTTCTTGAATCTTGATCAAGTGAAACCAAGCCAACTGAAAGTGGCACGCTTGCTTCTGTGTGGCCGTTTGATCGGCGAAGTACTGACTTAAGTCTTGCCACAACCTCTCGTGGACTAAACGGTTTAGTGATGTAATCATCAGCACCCATTTCCAGTCCAAGAATTCGATCAACTTCTTCATCGCGCGCAGTGCAAAATAATATTGGTGTCCAGTCACCATCTGCTCGCAATTGCTTGCATACTTGCGTGCCATCCATTTTTGGCAAGCCAACGTCAAGAATTATGCCCACTGGATGAAGTCGCTTAGCTGCTGCTAATCCTGCTGCACCATCAGATTCAACGTGAACGCCAAAACCTTCGCGCGATAAATACATCCGCAGAAGATCTGAGATGGTCTTTTCATCTTCAACTACTAGGACTAAGCCTTTGGAATCGCTCACAATAGAACTATTCCAATCTAAGAAACGAAACTGGTCAAAGAATTGTTAAGAAATGGTTAAGACGAAGAATCTTATTTACTAAGACTTTTTGCCAAAACCTAGGTTGGCTAAGACTTTGCCAGCAATGATGCCAACGCCAATTAAGGCAACACCAGACCAAAAAACTATGCGGTTATCAAGAACAACACCGATGCTGCCAACAAGGAATGCCACCATCACAATGATTGAAAGGGTCCAAGCGGCGACCGTTTGACCGTGGTTATTACCTGACATTTGATCTCCTTGATGGCTTTACTTAAATTTAGTTTAACTTGGTGCCTTTGGATTTAGCGCAACCGATGTCCCTTTCCTTAAAGCAGGCCGTCAGTAATTGAAAGAGTTGGGTCTATTCCAGAATCAATAGCCTGCCAAGGCGTTAACCCAGCAGCTGCAGATTCTGGCAATTCGTAACTTCCTTTTTTCTTGGCTGAATCAAAATTTAAAACGGTAAAAATCAAACCGACAATTGCAATTCCAATAGCTGGCAAAATTGCGCCGATAGCCATTGGACTTGTCGTGAATACAAACTCTGAGGTATTCCGACCCAACTTATTGCCAAGCAAAATACCAACGTAACTTTGCCAGTCTTGGTTTACGGAGAATGTTAAATAAGCAACCGTGCTGCCGATTAAAAATATTGAAAAACCAAAAAATCTCTGCAATAAACCTTTTGCTGCGATTAACCCAACTACTCCAGCCACAGGTACCAAAGTCAACCCAGCAATAACAGGCTCAAGGTCTCGGCCGCTAAAAGAGAAAGTTAGTCCAGGTGCCTCAGCTTCGGTGAGCGTTACGCTCACCCAGCTTTGCCCGGTAATCACTAGAACTATGACCGAACAGATTGCCAGTGTTAAGAGCAAACTTCGATACAACCGAGTCATAGCTAGTTAGAGCTTCCCAAAGTGTTTGCAACTGCAACAGCGCGCAAAACCGCAGCCGCCTTTGCGTTGCATTCAGCATCTTCCATTTGCGCAACAGAGTCAGCCACAATTCCAGCACCTGCCTGAACATAGGCTGTGCCATTTTTGATCACCGTGCTGCGAATCGCAATTGCGGTATCAACGTTTCCGGCAAAATCAAAATAGCCAACGCAGCCGCCATAAAACCCTCGTCTCGTGGGTTCTAGCTCTTCAATAATTCTCATTGCCATGGGTTTTGGTGCGCCAGATAAAGTTCCTGCCGGGAAAGTTGCTGCCAATAAATCAACACCATTTACTTCAGGTGCAACATCACCTGTAACCGTTGAAACGATGTGCATTACGTGACTGTACTTTTCAATTGACATGAAGTCAGAAACATCAACGCTTCCTGGTAAACAAACTCGACCTAAATCATTGCGGCCAAGATCAACCAGCATTAAATGTTCAGCCCGTTCTTTCTGATCAGCCATCAGTTCATCTGCTAAAGCCTGATCTTCATCGGCATCTTTACCGCGAGGTCTGGTTCCGGCAATTGGATGCAGCATCGCTTTGCCGTCGGTTAACTTAACCAAAGCTTCTGGACTTGAGCCAACTAAATCAAAAGCGACATCTGCGCTTAACTCCACTCCCGGTGCTGTTGGCCTTGGAACTCGAATTAAGAACATATACGGGCTTGGATTTGAGGTTCGCAAAATTCGATAAACATCTAATGCCGTTGCATTACAAGGTGTTGAAAATCTTTGAGATAAAACAATTTGGAATGCATCTCCGGCACGTATGTGTTCTTTAGCAATTTCAACTGCATTTTGATAATCAATGCTTGCGGTCTCATTTGTGATGACAGGATTTGCATCTTGATCGAATGTGGAAACTGATGAGGCAAGTGGTTTGCTTAGCGCTTCTTCCATGACATCTAGCCGCGCTAACGCATCGGCATAAGCCAAGTCAACTCTTTCTGGTGAATTGTCATAGTTAATTGCATTGGCAATTAAAGTTACAGATCCATCCATGTGATCTAGAACGGCTAAGTCGGTTGCGATCAGCATGGCAAGTTCTGGAAGTTCTAAAGCATCTTTTGTTTTCGTTGGAATTTTTTCAAATCGGCGAACGATGTCATAGCCCAAGTAACCAACTACTCCACCAGTTAATGGTGGAAGTTGATTGCTGCTAACCCCGATGTTCACATCAGGTGTGTGCAAAATATCCAAGGTTGCGCGAAGAGCTTCAATTGGATCACCAGTTGTTGGTAGACCGACTGGAACATTGCCACTCCAGCTGGTTTGCCCTGATGCTTCTGACAACATTGCTGAACAATTAACGCCAATAAATGAATAGCGTGACCAAGCAACTCCGTGTTCGGCAGACTCTAAAAGAAATGTTCCCGCCCGCTCATCGGCAAGTTTGCGATAAAGGTTTAGCGCAGTTTCACCATCAGCCAGTAGTCGCCTAACAACTGGAATGACTCGCCTATTTTGGGCAAGCTGTTTGAATTTCGCCAAGTCAGGAGCAGTCACGAAATTAATTCACCTTAATTTCGTTGACATCAAAACACGTTTCATCACCGGTGTGACAGGCGCCGCCAACTTGATCAACCGTTAAAAGTAAGGTGTCGCTGTCACAATCAATTGCTAGGGATTTAACTTCTTGGATTGCTCCGCTAGTAGCACCCTTAACCCAAACTTCGTTGCGGCTTCTACTCCAGTAAGTGGCTCGCCTGGTTTCAAGCGTTTGCTTAATTGTTTCCAGGTTCATCCAGGCAAGCATTAAAACTTTTCTAGTGGTGGCATCTTGAACTATTACTGGAATAAGCCCGGCCTCGTTGAACTTAAGACTTGAAAGGTCAACATCTGAAAAATTCATAGTTCTATTGTGTCAGTTTAAAAGCAGTAGAAGAAAACTTAAGAGTTAGCGAACTGAAATTCCATGTTTAGAAAGATCGGCCTTAACTTGGCTAATAGTTAATTCTCCGTAGTGAAAGACCGAGGCTGCCAGTAATGCATTAGCCCCAACTTCTACAGCAGGCGCGAAGTCTTCGAGCTTTCCAGCCCCACCACTTGCAATTATTGGAAGTGACACTTGAGCGCGAACTTTAGAAATTAATTCCAAATCGAACCCAGATTTAGTGCCATCGGCATCCATTGAGTTGAGTAGCACTTCACCTGCCCCGCGATTAGCTGCTTCAACAATCCAATCGATGGCATCACGGCCACTGCTTTGTCTGCCGCCGTGGGTTGTTGCTTCAAAGCCACTTGGCATCTCATTGCTTCTTCGCACATCAACTGAAAGCACAATACATTGATCGCCAAATCGCTTGCTTGCTTGCGAAATCAAATCTGGATTCGCCAGTCCTGCCGTATTGATGCCAACTTTGTCAGCACCACTGCGAAGTAAATTATCAACATCTTCAACAGTGCGAACGCCACCGCCAACAGTTAGCGGAATAAAGATTTCATCAGCGGTGCGCTTGACCATCTCATAAGTCGTATTTCGATTTGAACTACTAGCGCTGATGTCAAGAAAAACTAATTCATCAGCACCTTCCTGGCCATACTTTCTAGCTAGCTCAACTGGATCGCCAGCATCGCGTAGATCTTTAAAGTTAACGCCTTTAACCACGCGACCTTGGTCAACGTCTAAACACGGGATAACTCGAATGGCAACAGACATGATTTATTTTTGTGGTCCGGCTACTTCAATAGCTTGCTTAAGAGTGAAAGCACCTGCATAAAGTGCTTTTCCAGTAATTGCACCTTCAACACCAAGTGGAACTAGTTCACGCAGTTGGGCTAAATCATCAAGAGTTGCGATGCCACCACTTGCAATAACTGGTTTATCAGTTCTGGCGCACATTTCTTTTAATAGTTCAATGTTTGGTCCACGAAGTGTTCCGTCTTTAGTTACATCAGTAACTACATAACGAGCACAGCCATCTGCTTCAAGGCGTTCTAAAGTTTCCCACAGGTCGCCACCTTCTTTAGTCCAACCACGAGCGGCCAATACTGTTCCACGAACATCTAAACCAACTGCAATCTGGTCGCCGTATTGCGCAATAACTTTTGTGGTCCACTCTGGATTTTCAAGTGCTGCGGTGCCTAAGTTCACTCGGCGTGCTCCTGTTGCCAGCGCTGCCTTCAGTGAAGCATCATCACGAATGCCACCTGATAGCTCAACGTTCACATCTAATCTGCCAACAACTTCTTCAAGTAGTTCGCGATTTGAACCACGACCAAATGCCGCATCAAGATCAACTAAGTGAATCCAGTCAGCACCGGCATTTTGCCAATCAAGTGCAGCAGCAAGTGGATCACCAAAAGATGTTGCGCTATCTGCTTCACCCTGAACTAAGCGAACAGCTTGGCCATCAGCCACATCAACAGCTGGCAAAAGAATTAAAGAATCCATGTTTCCTACTTAATAGTGGCAACCCAGTTTGCCAAAAGTTGTAAGCCAGCTTCACCAGATTTTTCGGGATGAAATTGGGTTGCCCAAAGTGGTCCATTTTCAACGGCGGCCACAAAGTTCTGGTAATAGTTTGCCCAGGTAACAATTGGTGCTTTCAATTGCTCAATTGGTTTTAGTTCCCAGCTAAGCGCTGCGTATGTATGCACGAAATAGAAACGCTCATCGCTGATTCCACTAAACATTTTTGTTTCACTTGGAACTTCAACGGTGTTCCAACCCATGTGTGGCAAAACTGGTGCATCAATTTTTTCAATTAGTCCTGGCCATTGCGCGATGCCTGGATAAGGCTCGCCAGTTGAATGTTCGGTGCTGCCATCAAATAAAAGCTGCATGCCAACACATATGCCAAGCACTGGCCTGCCACCAGCAAGTCTTCGCTCAATGATTTGATCCCCACGAACATTTTTAATTCCACTCATGCAGGCAGAAAATGCACCAACACCTGGAACCAAGAGACCATCAGCATTTAAAGCGGTATCGAAATCAGCTGTAACGGTTACGTTTGCACCAGTTGTTTCAAGGGCGCGTTCAGCTGAGCGGATATTTCCCGAGCCGTAGTCCAGGACAACTACGTTGACCACTTGCTACAGGGTTCCCTTAGTAGATGGGATGCCGATAACGCGTGGATCAAGCGCTACGGCAATGCGAAGTGCTCTAGCAACAGCTTTGAATTGAGCCTCAACAATGTGATGTGCGTTTCGTCCACTTAGAACTCGAACATGAATACAAATCTGTGCTGCAGCTGAAATTGATTCCCAGATGTGGCGGGTAAGTGAAGTGTCGTATGAACCAATAAGTTCAACCATGCCTGGTTCTTCGTGCACAACATATGGTCGGCCAGCTAAATCGATTGCCACAAGAGCTGCTGCCTCATCGATTGGCACATGTGAATCGCCATAACGGTTGATACCTTCTTTTGTGCCAAGTGCTTCTTTTAGTGCTTGGCCAAATGCAAGCGAAGTGTCTTCAACAGTGTGGTGTGCATCTACTTCTAAATCACCATTGGTGCGAATCTTTAGATCAAAGCCGCCGTGCTTTCCAAGTTGAGCCATCATGTGGTCAAAGAAAGGCACGCCAGTTTCAACATCAACGTTTCCGGTTCCATCTAAGTTAAGTTCAACTAAAACTGAACTTTCCTTAGTGGTGCGTTCAACTTTGGCGGTTCTTGCCATCTTTACCTACTTAATGTGCTTTAACTTGGGGAAATTATTAATTGGTTAATTCTAATGAACTAAGCGCTTTTCTAAATAATTCATTTTCTTGCGGTGTACCGATGCTCACTCGAAGCCAACCAGCCGGGCCTGTTTGGCGAATTAAAACGCCTTGATCGAGTAACCCTTGGAATACCTGATCACGATCTGTGAAGATGCCAAACAAAATAAAGTTGGCACCGCTTGGCGCAACAATAAAACCTTCATCAGCAAGCCAACTAGCAAGTTTGTTGCGTTCTTGGCGCAGTAATTCAACTTGGCCAAGAAGTTCTTCGCTGTGCTCAAGTGCTGCAATAGCAACCGCCTGGGTCACACCAGATAAGTGATATGGCAAGCGAACAATCTGCAGGGCAGCAATTACTTCGGCGTTGGCAACGGCGTACCCGAGACGAAGCCCTGCACAAGAAAATGCTTTGCTCATCGTGCGGGTGACAATTAAATGACGATTGGAATTGACTAGAGGAATGCTCGTTGGCATTTCTGGTTGACGAAATTCTGCGTATGCTTCATCAACAATTACCATGCCGTTAAATTTGCCAAGTAAATAAGTCACTAAGTGATCATCCAAAATTGTTCCAGTCGGATTATTTGGTGATGCCAGCAAAATAATGTCTGGATTAAGCGCTAAAGCCCCATCAATGACACTTTGGTCAATTGTGAAATCTTCGTTTCGATTCACGGTTTTGAATTCAGTGAACGTGTCGCGGCAGTAATCCGGATACATCGAATATGTAGGCGCAAAGCCAACGGCTAGCTTTCCAGGTCCACCAAATAATTGAAATATCTGGTGCATAACTTCATTTGAGCCATTTGCCGGCCAGATGTTTTCAAAAGTTAGATTTGTTTTAGCATCAGCATTTACAAATTTTGCTAGTTCGGTGCGCAATTTAACCGCATCGCGATCTGGGTAGCGATTAAGTTTTCCAGCCACTTGCTCAACGGCGTTAGCCATGGCTTTAACGATTTTTGGTGAAAGTGGAAATGGATTTTCGTTCACATTTAGGCGCGCAGCAACATCAAGTTGAGGTGCACCATATGGTTTTAACCCAATTAAATCTTTGCGAATTGGCAGATCAGTCATTTACTGCTGCCTAATCGCAATCGCATCACCATGGCTTGGTAAATCTTCAGAATTAGCAAGTGTGATCACATGTGGTGCGATATCGCTTAGTGCTTCCTTTGAATATTCAACGTAGTGCAATCCGCGCAAGAAAGCCTGAACTGAAAGTCCTGATGAGTGACACGCACAGCCACCTGTTGGCAGCACGTGATTAGAACCTGCTGCGTAATCCCCTAAAGAAACTGGTGAGTGGTCACCAATAAATACAGCTCCGGCATTTTTAACCTGCATAGCTAGTTCACGGGAATTAACGGTGTGAATTTCTAAGTGCTCCGCAGCATAAGCATCAACAACTGCAAGCCCTTGTTTCATGTCTTCAACAATTACAACTGCGCTTTGCGTCCCAGTTAGCGCTGTCTTAATTCGATCTGAGTGTTTTGCCTTTGCAACTTGATCCACAAGCGCTGATTGAACTTTTTGGGCAAGATCTGTGCTGTCAGTTACTAACACTGACGCCGCAACCACATCATGTTCAGCTTGGCTAATTAAATCTGCGGCAACATAGTCAGGATTTGCAGTGTTATCTGCCAAGATCGCAATCTCAGTTGGACCAGCTTCTGAATCAATTCCAATTAGTCCACGCAGTAAACGCTTGGCAGCAGTGACATACATGTTGCCAGGCCCGGTGATTAGGTAAACCGGATCAATCGCATCTTTGCCTGTTGTTCCATAGGCCATAAGTGCAATGGCTTGCGCGCCGCCAACTGCATAAACTTCTTCAATTCCAAGAAGTGCGCATGCAGCCAAAATAGTCGGGTGTGGCCAGCCATTGTTATCAAGTTGTGGCGGTGAAGCAACAACGATCGATGGAACTCCAGCAACTTGAGCTGGCACCACGTTCATGATCACGCTACTTGGATAAACCGCACGACCACCAGGAACATACAAACCAACGCGTTCAACTGGTAACCAGCGTTCCAAGACGGTTCCACCTGGAACCACAGTAACTTCGGTGTCTGTACGACGTTGGTGTTCATGAACTTTGCGAACACGCTGGATTGCTATTTCTAAACTTGCACGGATATCTTGAGGCAGTTTTGCTAACGCTTGGTCAATTACTTCTTTAGGCACGCGAATATTCGGTGCCTTAGTGCCATCAAATTTTTCAGACCATTCTTGAGCAGCTTCTACCCCACGATCCCTAACGGATTCAACGATTGGGCGGACATACTCAAGAACTTCGTTTAAATCGAACTCAGCACGCGGGACTAGACCGCGTAATTCGCGAGCGGAGTGAGTTTTTCCGCGTAAATCTATTGTCCCAAGCACACTTCAATTCTAACTGGAATAACCGCCTATCATTTCTCTTGTGAGTACGCCGGCAACCAAACTGCTAACCGAACTTGGAATCACTTTCAAAGTTCATGAGTATCACCATGATCCAAGTGTGACCTCTTACGGTCTTGAAGCAGCCGACAAACTTGGCTTGCCTTATGAACAAGTTTTTAAAACTCTGGTCGCTGAAATTGATAGCGGATACGCAGTTGGAATAGTTCCAGTTGATCAACAAGTGAATCTGAAGAACCTGGCAAAAGCAGTTGGTAGCAAGAAAGCTGTAATGGCCAAGCCTGATGTTGCTAGTCGATTAACTGGATATGTCGTAGGTGGAATTAGTCCAGTTGGTCAAAAGAAGCTTTTGCCAACAGTTATTGATGAAATGGCACAACTTCAAGAAACGATTTTGGTTAGTGGTGGCAAACGCGGTTTTGATATTGAACTTTCACCAAATGATTTAGTGACTGTAACTAAAGCGCTATTTGCACCTATTGCAGATTAGCCGGCGCTTCTAAACAACCTGGGCCAAGTAATGCCTTTAAGTCGGCAAATAGTGACGGCGATGGTGCGACTCGAAGTTTGTCGTCGGTCTTGAGTGAGATCAGCGACTGATCTTGAATCAAAGTTAAGTGAACTTCAGTTGTTCCGTTGTGGGTACTTAAAATCTGGCGAAGTGAATCCATCACTGCCGGATTAATTCTGGATTCAGGAATATAAAGTTTCACAGGTCCTGATTGGGCCGAACCAATATCGGGAACGGAAATTTCAAGAGCGGCAACTCGTGGGCCTTCATCATCGCGTTTATCTATGCGAACTTTTGCAAGCACAATTGCATCTTCGGTGAGCATATGGCCAACGCTTGTGAACATTTTTGGCCAAACCAAAATTTCGGCAACACCTTCAAGATCTTCAAGGGCAACAATCGCCCAACGTTCACCACTTCGTTTTGTGGTTTTCATTTGAACTTCTGTGATCAAACCACCCAAAGTAACGATTGATCCATCATTTGCTTCTTTAACCCCAGAAATTGGCATGGTGGTGTTAACCGCCAAGATATGTTCCAAGCCAAATAGCGGATGATCACTTACATAAAGGCCAAGCATTTCGCGCTCTTGGGCAAGTAAGAATTTCTTATCCCACTCTTCTACCCCGATGTTTAATTCAACGCCACCAACAACTGGAGCCGAATCGCTGCCACCACTACCGAATAAATCAAACTGTCCGATCGCTTCTTGTTTCTTGGTATCAAGAATTGCTTCAATCGCCTCTAAATGAATTGCAGTTAAACCTTTTCGGCTATGGCCAAGTGAATCAAAGGCACCAGCTTTAATAAGTGATTCAACAACGCGCTTATTGCAAACCTGAACATCGACCTTGGCTAGGAAGTCAGTGAATGATGTGTACTTACCTTTTTCTTGGCGGGTTGCTTTAAGTGATTCAACTACGTTAACGCCAACATTTCTGATCGCAGATAAACCAAATCGAATATCAGTTCCAATTGCGGTGAAATCAACATCAGATTCATTCACATCTGGTGGCAAAACTTTAATACCCATGCGACGACATTCGTTTAAGTAAACCGCTGACTTATCTTTATCGTCTTTAACGCTGGTTAGTAACGCTGCCATGTATTCGGCTGGGTAATTGGCTTTCAGGAAGGCAGTCCAGTAAGAAACCAAACCGTAGCCAGCACTGTGTGCCTTATTAAATGCATAGTCAGAGAACGGAACTAATTTGTCCCATAAAGTACTGATTGCATCATCAGAAAAACCTTTTGCTTTCATGCCAGCAGCGAATGGTTTGTATTCCTTTTCCAGAATCTCTGCTTTTTTCTTACCCATCGCACGTCGAAGTAGGTCTGCTTGGCCAAGTGTGTAGCCAGCGAGTTGACGGGCAATGTCCATAACCTGTTCTTGATAAACGATCAGGCCATAGGTGTCACCGAGAATTGGCTCAAGCGCATCAGCAAGTTCGATGTGAATTGGCACCTGAACTTTGCGCTTGTTTTTGTAATCGGCGTAATCGTTATGTGCGTTAGCGCCCATTGGACCTGGACGATAAAGGGCAATCACAGCGGAAATGTCTTCAAAGCTGTCGGGAACCATTGAGCGAAGTAGTGAACGAAGTGGTCCGCTATCTAACTGGAACACACCTAGTGTGTCGCCGCGGCTTAGCAGTTCATAAGTTTTCTTGTCATCTAAGCCAACATCTTCCAGCACTACCGTTTCGCCGCGATTGGCTTTGATGTTATCTAGCGCATCATCTAAGACAGTTAGGTTACGCAGACCTAAGAAGTCCATTTTTAATAGACCAAGCGATTCACAGGCACCCATATCAAACTGAGTGATTATGGCGCCATCTTGTTCACGTCGCCATACCGGAATCACATCCATAAGTGGTTCGCGACAAAGAATCACACCTGCTGCGTGCACACCTGGCTGGCGCTTCAGTCCTTCAATACCTCTAGCGGTGTCAACAATTGATCTAATGTCTGGATCATCTTCATAAAGTTCACGCACTTCCCCTGCTTCGGCATAGCGCGGATGCTCTGGATCAAAGACGCCAGAAAGTGGAATATCTTTGCCCATGATTGCTGGTGGCATTGCTTTAGTTACTTTGTCACCAAGTGCGTAAGGGAAACCTAATGCGCGAGTTGCATCTTTAACAGCAGCTTTAGCCTTAATCGTTCCGTAAGTAACAATCTGCGCTACGCGTTCTTCGCCATATTTTGCTGTTGCATAGCGAATCATTTCTGAGCGTCTGCGTTCGTCAAAGTCGATGTCGATATCAGGCATCGAAATACGTTCAGGATTTAAGAAGCGTTCAAAAAGCAAACCGTGTTTGATTGGATCAAGTTCAGTAATACCTAATGCCCAGGCGATTACCGCACCAGCAGCAGAGCCACGACCTGGACCAACGCGAATTCCAACTTCACGTGCATGGCGACATAAGTCAGCCACAACTAAGAAGTAGCCAGGGAATCCCATTTGTTCAACAACTTGAAGTTCATACTTCGCCTGTTCAACGTGAGTTGCTGGAACATTTCCTTTGCCAAATCGCCACTCAAGGCCATTCATAACTTCTTTAACTAGCCAAGTGTTTTCAGTCTCGCCAGCAGGAACTGGGAAACTTGGCAATAGATTCTGACCTTCAGTGAAACTTACGTTGCAGCGCTCTGCAATGAGCAGTGTGTTGTCACAAGCTTCTGGGAAATCACTCCAAAGTTCGCGCATTTCAGAAGAAGACTTTAGATAGAAATCTTGCGCATCGAATTTAAAGCGCTTTGGATCATCCATTGTTGTGCGCGTGCCAATACACAAAAGCACTTCGTGCATTAGCGCATCTTCTGGATAGACGTAGTGAAGGTCGTTTGTGGCAACTAGCGGCAAATTAAGTTCTTTGGCGATCTTTAGCAAACCATCCCGGGTTTGGCGTTCAATGCCAATACCGTGATCCATAAGTTCAACAAAGTAATTACCGTCACCCAAAATGTCGCGCATGGTTGCAGCTGTTTTGAGCGCCTGTTTGTAGTTGCCAGCTTGTAGCCAGCGATTAACTTCACCTGATGGACAACCGGTTGTTCCGATCAAGCCCTTGCCATATTGCGAAAGTAAGTCTTCATCGAAACGCGGCTGGTAGTAATAGCCTTCAAGGCTGGCAAGAGATGAAAGTTTAAATAAGTTATGCAGACCTTGATTGTTCTCAGCCCAGATAGTCATGTGGGTGTAGTTGTAACGTCCACGTCCAGCGCTATCTATTGATGTGTCATCAAGAGTTGCTGAACCAAAATCAAATGGCGCACGTTCTTTGCGGCCTTGCGGTGCGTAATATCCCTCTAAGCCGATGATTGGCTTAACGCCAGTCTCAGTTCCCTTTTTCCAAAAGTCAAAGGCACCGTAGAGATTGCCATGATCACTCATTGCAACTGCAGGCTGACCAAGTTCAGCGGCTTTACTAAATAGATTGTCTAATCTGGCTGCGCCATCGAGCATTGAGTACTCGGTATGCACATGTAAATGCACAAACGAGTCGTTACTCACTAGCGGGCCTCTTGCTTCCAGGGATAAATACTTTAAGGATTATTAATTTTTTTTGGTTTAGCAGCGTTAGTGGGAAGCCTTAAGAGCTGACTAAGTGAAATCTTACAAGTCGGCTGCAAGCGAGAGTGCGCGTGCTAGTTCTGGCGCGTATTCACAAGTGAATTGGACATCTTCCCCAGTTCCTGGATGAGTAAACCCAAGTTTGACTGCATGTAGCCACTGGCGATCTAGTTTTAACTTGGCGGCAAGTGTTGGATCAGCGCCATAAGTTAGGTCACCACAACATGGGTGACGAAGGGCTGACATGTGAACTCGAATCTGGTGGGTGCGCCCTGTTTCTAGGTGAACTTCAAGCAACGAGGCATAAGCAAATGCTTCCAAAGTGTCATAGTGCGTAATACTTGGCCGGCCACTAGACATCACAGCAAATCGATAAGAACTATTTGGGTGCCGATCAATTGGGGCATCAATAGTTCCGCTAGTTGGATCAAGGCGACCTTGAATAAGTGTGTGATAAAGCTTGGTGACAGTTCGATCTCTAAATTGATCTTTCAGGTTCACATAGGCGCGCTCTGATTTAGCGACAACCATTAATCCACTTGTGCCAACATCAAGTCGATGGACTATGCCTTTGCGCTCTTCTGGTCCATAAGCAGTTAACACATGTCCCATTGCAACAAGTGAGCCAATCACGGTTGGTCCACTCCAGCCAGCACTTGGATGAGCGGCAACTCCAGCTGGTTTGTCGATCACAACTAAATCGTCATCGCTATAAACAACTGGCAATTCAACTACTGGCTCGTCATCGTGCAAATCAGGATCAGGCAGTTCAATATCTATTACTTCACCGAAGTTAAGTTTTGCGCTTTTCTGCGCACGTTTTTTATTGATCGTTACTCGGTCTTCATCAATTAACTGAGCGCAAACTGCCCGAGACATTCCAGTAAGCCGGGCAAGAGAAACATCTAATCGTTCGCCATTTAGTTCTTCGGGAACTGGCCATGTGCGGATCATTTGGCTTGCTCAGTTGATTCGTCAGAATAATCGATGCCACGGAATGAAAGCAGTGCTGCGGTAATCGCACAAACAGTCACGGCACTATCCGCCAAATTGAAATAAGGAAAATTTGGAAAAACAATGAAATCAACTACGTGACCGTGAAAAATTCCAGGTGAGCGAAATAATCTGTCAATTAAATTACCAACTGCCCCGCCAAGAAAGCCGCCAGCACAAATGGCCCAGATTGGATGAGTAATTATTTTCGACTGCCAAATAATTAATGCAGCAACCGTAATTGAAAAAATTGTGAAAATAAACGTGACGTTTGTGCCCATTGAAAAGGCTGCACCTGGATTTCTGGTGAAAGAAAGTTGCAGGTAGTGACCGATTAATTTAACGGGTGCTTTATCTTCCAGGAACGCAACTGCGGCAATTTTTGATAACTGGTCCAGCAGTACTACTGCGATGGCAATCTTAAAAATTAACCGGCGATACACAATATAAGTATTGTCGATGATCCGAGAAGATTAACTACGGTCTTCGCGTTCGCGACAAGCCATACATAAAGTTGCACGTGGATTTGCATCCATTAAGCGCATCTTTCCAATGTGCTTGCCACAGTTTTCGCAATATCCGTATGTACCAGCTGCAATACGCTCTAGTGCATGGTTTGACTGGTCTAACAAAATCTTCTTGTTAGTCAGGATTGAAATTTCATGCTCGCGCTCAAATGTCTTAGCGCCAGCATCAGCCTGGTCATCGCCGGCACCTTCGCCACTTTCGGCGATTAGTGCATGGAAACGTTGTTCTTCTTGTTCAATTTCAGCAGTCAGTTCGTTAACTTCTTTAGTTAGACGCTTGCGAATCAAACTAAGTTCTGACTTAAGCCACTTTGATTCATCGTCTTCAAGTACTGGACGTTTTGGCGCGGCTTTTTTACCTGGAACAGCTTTCTTAACTGTTGGAATTACAGTTCCACCGATTGGATTAATAACTTGCACAGGTGGAGCAACTGGAGCTGCCTTTACTGGAACAACTTTCGCTGGCTTCTCTGCCTTTGCTGGTTTAGCTGGCTT
>JBEGTB010000017.1:0-6626 GCA_041179585.1 Actinomycetota bacterium | reverse complement strand
CGGTTACCCGATGTGGTTTGCCATCGTTAAAGTCAGCTAAAAAGCCAACTGGCGCAAAATCAACAGACACTATTTACCTGCAATCCGTTCTTCAACAGCCGCGCGCACGCGATCATTGATTTCTGGAACGCTAATTAACATCAATAGATCCTCGAAGAATCCACGCATAACTAACTTGCGTGCTTCATCTTCGGTGATTCCACGAGACATTAAATAGAACAACTGTTCATCATCAAAGCGACCAGTTGTGCTGGCATGGCCAGCACCAACGATTTCGCCAGTTTCAATTTCCAAATTTGGAACTGAATCAGCGCGGCCCCCATCGCTTAGAACTAAGTTGCGGTTGATTTCGTAAGTGTCGGTACCAAGAGCATTAGCGCGAATTAGTACATCACCAATCCAAACGGTGTGTGCATCTTTGCCATCAAGAGCGCCCTTGTAGACAACGTTGCTACGGCAGTTTTCGATGCTGTGATCAACAAACAAGCGATGTTCAGCATGCTGACCAGCACCTGCAAAATACAAGCCGATTAATTCAGCTGCGCCACCTTGTGCGGTGTAGTTAACACTTGGTAGCAAGCGAACTAAATCGCCACCAAGAGTGATCACAACGTGCTTAATCTGGGCATCTTTGCCAAGGAAAATACGGTGGTGTGAAAGCTGAACTGCATCGCTTGCCCAGTCTTGGTAAGAAACCAAAACTAGATTCGCGCCAGCTCCAACTGCGATGTCAACGTTTCCAGCAAAAGCACCGCTTCCAGTGTGATCCATGATCACAGTTGCGTTAGCTAATTCGCCAACATTTATATCAATCTGACCAGCAACTGTCTTGCCTTTTGCATTTAGCGCAAGTCTGATTGGTGATTCGATGTTCGCATTTCGTGGAATTGATAGCGAGGCTACTTTTGTTGTCTTTTCAAACCCAAGAGCTGCAACTCGATCGGTGTAACCAGCACGAGTATTGGTTTTAGCAATTGTTTCAAAAGTTGCTGATCCAAGATCTGTTGCAGTTACTTCGATGTCACCATCAAATTTTGCTTCACCTGACACCAAACCAGCAGTGCGCTTGATTGGCGTAAAACGCCATTCCTCTTCCCTGCCATTGATTTCCGGGAAAGCATCTGCAGTGAACGCAAAAATGCGTGGTGCGTGATCAAGTGCGATGGTCACGATTAACCCACCGCGCCTTCCATTTGAAGTTCGATTAGGCGGTTTAGTTCAAGTGCATATTCCATTGGAAGTTCGCGAGCAATCGGTTCAACGAAGCCACGAACGATCATCGCCATTGCCTCATCTTCACCCATACCGCGGCTCATTAAATAGAACAGCTGATCTTCAGAGACCTTTGATACCGATGCTTCGTGGCCTAGCGCAACGTCATCTTCACGAACATCTACATATGGGTATGTATCTGAACGAGAAATATCATCAACTAATAGCGCATCACACTTAACGGTGCTCTTTGAGCCATGGCAACCTTCAAGAACTTGAAGTAGACCACGGTATGAAGTGCGACCGCCACCACGAGCAACAGACTTGCTGATAATCGATGATGACGTGAATGGAGCTGCGTGCACCATCTTGGCGCCAGCATCTTGATGTTGACCTTCACCAGCAAATGCGATTGAAAGTGTTTCACCCTTGGCGTGTGGACCTTGAAGCCAGATTGCCGGGTACTTCATGGTGACTTTAGAGCCGATGTTTCCATCTACCCATTCCATGGTCGCACCTTCCATTGCAACAGCGCGCTTGGTCACAAGGTTGTAAACGTTGTTAGACCAGTTTTGGATTGTGGTGTAGCGACAGCGAGCATTCTTCTTCACAATAATTTCAACCACAGCTGAATGAAGTGAGTCAGAAGAATAAATCGGCGCGGTACAGCCTTCTACGTAATGAACGTATGCACCTTCATCAACGATGATCAGGGTTCGTTCGAACTGACCCATGTTTTCAGTGTTGATGCGGAAGTAAGCCTGTAGCGGGATTTCAACATGAACACCCTTTGGTACGTAGATGAAAGAACCGCCGGACCAAACTGAAGTGTTAAGTGCTGCGAACTTGTTATCACCAACCGGAATTACGGTTCCAAAATATTCTTTGAACATGTCTTCATGTTCTTTTAGCGCAGTATCGGTATCAAGGAAGATAACGCCTTGCTCTTCAAGATCTTCACGAATCTTGTGGTAAACCACTTCAGATTCATACTGAGCAGCCACGCCAGCAACTAATCGCTGCTTTTCAGCTTCTGGGATACCCAAACGGTCGTAAGTGTTCTTAATGTCATCTGGAAGTTCTTCCCAGCTGGTGGCTTGCTTTTCAGTTGAGCGCACGAAGTATTTGATGTTGTCGAAATCAATTCCGCTTAAGTCACTACCCCAATTAGGCATTGGCTTCTTTTCAAATAGAGCAAGACCCTTAAGACGCAAGTCAAGCATCCATTGTGGTTCGTTTTTCTTAGCAGAAATATCGCGAACAACTTCTTCGTTTAAACCACGACGAGCGTTTGCGCCAGCTGTGTCTTTGTCAGACCAGCCGTATTCGTAGTTACCAAGAGCGGCTAAATGCTCTTCTTGAGTTGCTGTCATTTTTTATCCCTTCAAGGATTTTGGTCGTGCATTAGGAACTAGGGTCGTGCAGATTGGATTGCCTGTGGCAATCGTGGCTAACCGAGTTACGTGAACTCCAGTCAGTCTTGAGAAAGCTTCAGTTTCGGCTTCACAAACAATTGGGAACTGTGCTGCCACATCACCCATTGGACAGTTGTGTTGACAAATTTGAATTGCATCGCCGTGTCCTGGTGTCACAGTTGCAACATAACCATCTGAGTTAAGGGCATCAACTAATGCCATCGCACGTTCATGTGGCGAGGCAAACTTATTAATTTCGCCATGATTTCTTTCAAAATCTTTTGCGATTTGGTTTGCAAATGCTTCAATTGCTTGGTCACCAGAATGACTTGCCATAAATTTGACTGCGGTTAACGCCAAACTCTCTTCACGTTCACCAAATACTCCGCGACCTTTTGGTGTGAGCATAAAAACTTTTGCAGGTCGACCTCGACCCTTTGGTCCAGCTAAAGCTGCTGGGCCATATGGAGCACGTTCGCTAAATTCAACGAGTCCTTCTTCGAGGAGTGCATCTAAGTGTTTGCGAATACCTGCGCCAGTTAACCCAAGTTCATCTGCAAGATCAGATGCTGTAGCGCTACCGGCCTGTAACAAGGTACGGCCAACATTAGCTGCTGCGCTTCCATTGATTTTCACAACCATATTGTTGCGTATATCGACCCTAATTGCACGTTGGGGGTGGCAATAGGCTTAAAAGCGTGGACTTTAAAAACTCGGGCGTATTTCGCAAAATCCTTCTAGCCAACGTCGTTGCCCAGGTAGGCATTGTCATTACTGGCGGCCTAGTACGGGTGACCTCTTCTGGCCTTGGCTGCCCAACTTGGCCCGAATGCGTTGATGGATCAATCACTCCAACTTCGCAGCAGACCGAGGCTTGGCATAAGTATGTGGAATTTGGCAATCGACTTTTAACTTTTGCCCTTGGCTTAATTGCGATCCTGGTAATAATTGCTGTTCGCAATGCGGCCAAAGATCGAAAAGATCTTAAGCGCCTTTCCTATGGAACGCTTGGCGGAATTTTCGCCCAAGCTATTTTGGGTGGAATTACAGTTCTAACAAAACTAAATCCGCTAACCGTTGCTGCGCACTTTTTACTATCAATTGCCCTCATTGCGATCGCCTTCAATCTTTACTGGCGATCACGTGAGCCAGGCGAGAAAACTATGACTGTCACAGTTCCACTAGTTTTCCGCACAGCAGTGAAATTTCACACTGCTCTTGCGCTTCTAGTTATTTTGATCGGCACACTTGTAACTGGAAGTGGGCCGCATGCAGGCGACGCTGCGAAAATTACGCGTTTACCTTTTGATCCACGAGTGATCTCTTGGTTCCATGCTGATTTAGTTTTGTTATTTATTGGATTAACAATTGGCTTAATTGTTGCAGCGAAAACCACAAAGTTAGATTTAAATGTTTCCCGCGCAGCTACTGGTGTGTTGCATGTCAGTTTGCTGCAGGGGCTAATTGGTTATGTTCAATACTTCAGCGGATTGCCTTGGTTAATGGTTGCACTACACATCGCCGGATCCTGTTTAGTTTGGTTAGCCAGCCTTAGATTGCTTTATTCAACGCGCAGTTTTAGCTAATTAGCCAACAAACGGATCAATACCGATAACGACAAACAGTACGGTCAAATAGGTAATTGATAAGTGGAAAAGTTTCATTGGCTTTAATTCAGCAGCATCTGCTTTTACCCGAGTTTGCAACTTAAATGCTTCCTGCATAAACCAAATACCAGTGCCAATGGCAGTAATGCTGTAGAGCCAATTCATATTTGCAACTGGAATAAGTAAAAGCGAAATACCTACCATCGCAAATCCATATAAAACAATTTGTTTGGCAACAACTTCTGGGGTTTCTTCAACTGGCAGCATCGGCACATTGGCTGCTTCGTAGTCATCTTTATAGCGAAGACTTAGTGGCCAATAATGTGGCGGAGTCCAAAAGAAAACAATTAAGAACAAAATGATTGGTGCCCAAGTAAGCGAATTAGTAACTGCTGACCATCCGATCAGTACTGGCATACATCCAGCTGCCCCACCCCACACAATGTTTTGTGATGTGCGGCGTTTAAGCAACATGGTGTAGCCCACCACATAAAACAAGATGGCTAGTACTGCCAAAAAAGCTGAGAGCTGATTTACCAGTAGGCCAAGAATTACAAAAGATAGAAACGAAAGAGATAATCCAAAAATTACAATTTTGAAAGGGGCGATTTGGCCTGTTGCCGATGGCCGATGTTGAGTTCGTTGCATGATTGCATCGATGTCTCGATCCAAATAGCAATTAAGCGAGTTCGCACCACCAGCTGCTAGCGAGCCACCAATTAGTGTCCAGATCATCAGCGACAAACCTGGAACGCCATCCGCGGCTAAGAACATGGTTGGAATCGTTGTAACCAGCAATAACTCAATAATTCGAGGCTTAGTTAAAGCCAGATATGCCCGCCAAGTTGGCAATTGATAGGCACCAACTGTGCCACCCGAGGCGTGTACTGACATGTGCCAAAGCCTAACCTGCCAGCCCTAGTGTCCCCCAATCCCAATCAAATGCCACTAGATACGCTTATTTCGTGACTGAACTTAACTGGAATCAATTAGATGACCAAGCCATAACAACAGCCCGAGCACTTGCCATGGATAGTGTTCAAAAAGTCGGAAATGGCCACCCAGGAACTGCGATGAGCCTTGCCCCAATGGCTTATTTACTATTCCAAAAATGGCTTAAGCACGATCCAACTGACCCAAATTGGATAGGTCGCGATCGTTTTGTTTTATCTAATGGTCACAGCAGTCTGACTCTTTACATCCAACTGTATTTATCAGGTTATGGATTAGAACTTGATGATCTAAAAACTTTCCGCACTTGGGGTTCAAAAACACCAGGTCACCCAGAATTTGGTCACACTGCAGGAGTTGAAACAACAACTGGTCCACTTGGCACAGGTGTTGCAACAGCAGTTGGCATGGCAATGGAAGCCCGCTACGTTCGTGGTCTTTTAGATCCAAATGCACCAGCTGGCACGAGCCCATTTGATCACCGAGTGTGGGTTATCGCTGGTGATGGTTGTTTGCAAGAAGGTGTTTCAGCTGAAGCTTCATCTCTTGCTGGCACGCAACAACTTGGCAACTTAGTAATGCTTTATGACGACAACCACATCTCTATTGAAGGTGACACTGGCGTTTCATTCACTGAAGATGTCCTAGCTCGATATCAGGCTTATGGCTGGAATATTGATCACGTTGATATGAATAAAGACGGCAGCATTGACATTTCAGGGCTAAACGAAGCGATTGCAAGAGTTGTTAATGTCACCGATCGTCCATCTATCATTCGGGTGCGAAACATTATTGGCTGGCCAGCACCAAAATTGCAGAACACCGGCAAAATTCATGGCAGTGCTTTGGGCGAAGAAGAAGTTGCGGCAACTAAAACAGCACTGGGGATCGATCCAACAAAATCATTTGATGTCTCAAGTGAAGTAATTAACCACACTCGCCTTGTGGCCAAGCGTGGCCAAGAAGTACATGCCAAGTGGAATGAACAATTAGCTTCTTGGCGCAATTCAAATCCAGAAGGCTCAAAACTTCTTGATCGCCTGGTTAGTGGAAAACTGCCTGATGGTTATGAAAAAGCAATTCCTAAGTTTGAAGTTGGCAAAGAAGTTGCCACCCGCAAAGCCTCTGGTGATGTGATTAATGCAATCGCATCCGTTGTTCCAGAATTCTGGGGTGGCTCAGCTGATCTTGGTGAAAGTAACTTAACCACAATTGAACATGGCAAGAGTTTCTTGCCAGCTGACTCAAAAATGCCTGATGCAAGCCCGTACGGACGCATCCTGCACTTTGGTATTCGCGAGTTTGCAATGGGCGCAGTATTAAATGGCGCAGCCCTGGGTGGATTTGTTAAACCATTTGGTGGAACATTCCTAGTCTTTAGCGATTTCATGCGTGGCGCAGTTCGTCTTGCAGCTTTAATGAATCTGCCAGTTAAGTACGT
>JBEGTB010000016.1:0-10094 GCA_041179585.1 Actinomycetota bacterium | reverse complement strand
ACAACAGATTGATGTCAGATACTTCAATGTCAAAGGAAATGGGTTGGCTAGCCGAGGCTTTTGATTACACCTTAAAAGATTTTGAATGGCTAACTATTAATAGTCTTAAGAGTTCATTCATTCCTTTTGATGAACGCCTAGACATTATTAACAATGTAGTTAAACCTGGTTACGCCAAACTTCGTGCTGAATACGGGCTTTAGTAATTTCCTGTGGCGGTAACGCCATCAAGCACAGCTCTGGTCCCTGAAAGTCCTAAACGAGTAGCCCCTGCTGCAACTAGTTCTAGTGCAAATTCTGCTGTGCGTATACCGCCACTTGCTTTAATACCTAAGCGACCACCAACAGTATCTTGCATAATTTTGATTGCACGAATTTCAGCTCCCCCTGCTGGATGAAATCCAGTAGAAGTCTTTACAAAATCAGCGCCTGCAAATTCGGCCGCCATGCACGCGCTTTTGATTTGCTCGTCAGTTAATGCAGCGGTTTCCAAAATAACTTTTAGCAATTTTCCTTTGGTCGCTTTGCGGACAGCTGCAATATCACTTTGCACATAATCCCAATCACCCATAATTGCGCGACCAACATCAATAACCATGTCGACTTCATCTACGCCCTGGGCTATGGACAGTGCTGCCTCAGCTACTTTAATTTCACTTTCGTGTTTTCCACTAGGGAAACCACATACTGTTGCAACAGCCACACCCTTAGTTACATTCGCTCTTGCAGTTTCAACAAATGTGGGTGAAACGCAAACTGAGAAAGTTCCAAGCTCGCTTGCTTCTTGGCAAAGTGCAATCACGTCAGCAGCTGTTGCTTCTGGTTTAAGTAGAGTGTGATCAACTAGCTTTGCTAAATCCGCGCGATCCATTACATTCCTCCAGTTAAAAGTGGTTTTGCATCACGAGCGATTTCACTTAATTCATGTTCGGCTAATGCGCGACCCGAGATTAAATCGCCAGTATTTGCAACCACTTCAAGGTAGCACTTGATCTTAGGTTCTGTACCACTTGGTCTAACTATTACCCGTCCACGCGAAATCTTTGATGTACCAGTTAAGTAAAAAATAATTCCATCGGTTGGTGGCAATCCGCTTTCTGATTTGGATAGGTCAACAACTGAATCAACCAAAAGGCTTCCAAACTTTTTGGGCGGGTTTGTTCTTAAGCTTCCCATTACTTTTGGAACCACAGTGATATCTGTAACGCGCACCGAGACTTGATCGCTTACAAATAAGCCGTACTCCAACGCAAGATTGTCCAACTGTTGCCAAATTGTTTTGCCTTGACCTTTAAGCACTGCGGCCATTTCAATGAACATTGCTGCAGCTGAAATGCCATCCTTATCGCCAACACGTTGTGGATCAACGCAATATCCAAGTGCTTCTTCGTAACCAAAAACTAAATTTGGCACTCGGCTAACCCATTTGAAGCCCGTTAGCGTGTGCTCATAGTTAAAGCCATTTTTTTTGGCTATAACTTCAAGCATCATGGAAGAAACGATGGAACTTGCCAGCGTTCCATTTAACTCTTGGTTAACAAGTCTTGCGCGTTGACCAATCCACCAACCAAGCAAAATACCCACTTGATCACCGCGCAACATTTTCCAGTTGTTGCTGTCGGTAGGAAGTGCGACTGCTAATCGATCTGCATCCGGGTCATTAGCTAACAAGACATCAGCTTTTTCTTTCAATGCTTGTTCGATAGAAAGATCGAGTGCACCTTTTTCTTCAGGATTTGGAAATGCAACAGTAGGAAATGCTGGATCTGGATCTCGCTGTTCAATAACGGCACTCGGTGTATTCATCTGGCACTGTGAGAAGACTTCTTTAAGGGTTTGCCAACCAACACCATGCATGGCTGTATATACAGTTTTTATGTTTTTGCGATCAGCAGAATTTGTTGGGCCAGCATTAATAATGTTTACAACGGATTTTACGTATGCTTCTTCACAACTTGATGGAACGATTTCTATTTGAGTTCCTCGACTTAAATTGCGCACATCTGTAATTTTTCTAATGTGTTCAGAAATTTCACGATCAGCTGGTGGAACGATTTGTCTTCCATCACCTAAATAAACTTTGTAGCCATTGTCTTGTGGCGGATTATGACTTGCCGTAACCATAATTCCGGCACAAGCCTTTAAGTTTCGAATTGCAAATGCCAACACTGGTGTTGGTACAACATGGTCAAAAATAACTGGAGTGAATCCATTTCCTGCTAAAACTTCAGCTGAATCTTTGGCAAAAACATCACTGTTGTATCGAGCGTCATATCCAATAACGACTTTTTTTCCTGAAAATCCATTTACTTTTAAGTACTCAACGAGGCCGCCGATGGCCTGTAACACGGTTACCCGGTTCATTCGATTAGGTCCGGGGCCTAATGCACCGCGCAATCCAGCAGTTCCAAACTCAAGCGGTGCTCGAAAAGCGTCTTCTAGTTCTATTAACGCTGCGCCATCGCCTGCTTTTACAGCATTGATTAACGCGATTAATTTTTCTTTGGTAACTGAATCTGGATCTTGATCAAGCCAATTGTCTGCTTGTTCTAATAGTTCAGTATTTATCTGCACTCTTTAAGCCTACGCCCTGATAATTTTCTTAGAGTAAAATTGTTAAATGCAGCCTGCACTAGTGATTGAAACAGCACCATTAGTGCTAGACGTGGGTGTTGTCCTATTAGTTGCTGCTTCACTTGGTTTAATTTCACGCAAATTAGGTTTTCCGGCAATCATCGGCTACCTACTTACCGGGCTTCTTGTTTCACCATTCACACCTGGTTATGTCGCTGGATCAGAACAGCTTGCGGTTTTAGCTGACATCGGCGTAGTTCTATTACTTTTTGAAGTTGGCATCGAAATTGATTTGCGCCGACTTCGAGTTGAACAACGCGCAGTTTTTTGGGCTTCACCACTACAAGTACTAATCGGTATTTCCATTGGTACTGCTGTGTTTATTGCACTTGGTATAGAGCTGTATGGAGCAATCTTGCTTGCACTTGGTATCGCTATGTCATCAAGTGTTGTCATTGTTAACATCACGCGCAGTCGTCGCAGAACCACAAATCCGCAAACTGAAACTGCACTTCTTGGTTGGAGTGTTATGCAAGACATAACGGGTGTTGCTATTGCTGCAGTAATTCTGACAATTGTTGGTGTTGGCGATAGACCGCTGGCTATTGCGCTGGCCGGCCTTGTTGGTTTTGCTGTTCTTTCTTATATTTCTTCATACTTGTTTCCAAAATTACTAAGAGTAGTTAAGTGGGAACACGATCTGTTTTTAATCTATTCAGTTTCAGTTGGTTTAGTTCTTGCTGCTATTGGAACTGTTGCGTTCGGAATTCCTATGGCTCTAGCTGCATTCGTTGCTGGTTTAGCGCTTAACCAGGGAAGAGAGACTGATGAAGTACGCCGAGTGCTCCTGCCATTCAAAGATCTGTTCGCAGTCTTATTCTTCGTAGTTATAGGCAGTTTAATTTCGCCACAGAATTTAATTGACGCTCTTCCATTTGCCACAATTATTTTTGCGCTTTTAATTTTGGCAAAAACACTCCCGGCATATTTAATTACCAAATTAAGTGGTGTTGATGCTCGTCCTGCGCAATTAGCCGTTGGGTTAAGTCAGATCGGTGAATTTTCATTCGTGCTTGGAAGTGCTGCCCTTGCTGAGAATTTCATAACTCAGACTCAGTTCACTGCAGTCTTGCTGATCGTGGTGTTATCCATCATGGTTTCAACTTTGGTTGTTCGAATGTTTAAACCAAGTCAAAACTAATTTTTTAGGTAATTGCTTATTTTGATTATGTCTAAGTGCATTAACTGCCACCATGGTTATCTCACTAGCTGCAATAACATCCACTTCATGTGAAAGACACATAGTTCATCCTTGCATTTAGGCTCTAAATGCCCAAGTAAACTTGTATTTATCAACTTTTATAAATGTTTGGAGTGCTGGCGATGGGTCTTTTAGACAATCTAGAACAGCGCTTAGATCGCATAGTTAATGGATCATTTTCAAAGGCTTTCAAGTCTGAAGTGCAGCCGGTTGAAATTGGCGCGGCACTACAACAAGAAATCGACACCCGAGCAAACGGTGTTAATGGCCAGTTAGTTGTTCCAAACATTTTCGTAATTGAACTAAGTGCAATAGATCATCAAAGGCTTTCACCTTACTTTGACACTTTGATTGCAGAATTAACTCAATTAGCAAATAGTTACGTAGCTGAGCAGCGCTATCGAATTCTGCATCGGGTAAATGTGTCTTTTGGTCAAGATTCCACTTTTGACACTGGAGTTTTTCGGATAATAAGTGAAACTGGCGAATCTACATATCAACCACCCGCTACTGCTGCACGGTCAGATCAGCCAGCCTCTCAAATTCCAGTAGCTGCGATGACGGCAACGGTTACTCCAGTACTTACTGACATTTCAGGCCGTGAGTATCGTCTGACTAAATCAATTACAAATATTGGACGCGGTACTGATGCTGACATCCAAATTACTGATGCCGGTGCAAGCCGTTTACATTGCGCAATCGTTCTTGGATCCCAAGTAATTGTGCGTGACTTGGGTTCAACTAATGGCACAAGCGTTGATGGCCAGAAAATTACTGAAGCCAACTTGCGTGATGGCTCAATAATCAAAATTGGTAACACAACTTTGACCTACAAGAGTCGGTAAATCGTGTCCGAATTACTAGTAAGTATTCTTCGCATCGGTTTTTTGGTTGTGCTCTGGTGGTTCGTTATTTCCGTGGTTGGTGTTTTGCGCAGGGATCTGCAAGCTCCTCGCGATGCAAAACCACTTACTCCAGCTAGAACACCAAGTCCTCGGGCAAATTTACGAACACGTAAAACTGCGAGCAAATTAATTATCACTGAAGGTGCGCTTGAAGGGACAGAGATTCCTTTAGGTACTTCACAAATAACAATAGGTCGCGCACCAGATTCAACAATTGTGCTTGATGATGACTTTGTTAGTACTAACCATGCAAGGCTCATTCCTCAAGGCAAAAACTGGATTATTGAAGATTTAAATTCAACAAATGGAACTTGGATTGAACGCGATCGGGTGATTAAACCAACCGTGCTACAGCCGCGTACAACTTTGCGAATAGGCCGAACAAGTATGGAACTTCGTTCATGATGAATTTCGCTTTGCGTTTTGCTGGGCGTTCTGAAATCGGTCTTGTTCGTCGAAACAATGAAGACAGCGGATATGTTGGAAATGATTTAGCAGTCGTTGCCGATGGTATGGGTGGTCACGAAGCTGGTGAACTAGCAAGCGCCGCAACTGTTGCAAGTGTTGTAAACGCAGCAAAGTTAGCCAACGAAGCTGACGAAGTCCTAACCCATTTAGCGGATGCAGTCATCACCGCAGGTGAATACATAGCTGATGTTGTTGCCGGCAATCGCGAATTAACCGGCATGGGAACAACTATGACTGCAGTTGCAGTTCGTGGCGAACGATTAGCCGTTGCACACGTAGGCGATTCGCGGGCTTACTTACTTCGCGATGGTGAATTTCAACAAATCACTAAAGACCACACATTTGTTCAAACGTTGGTCGATGCAGGTGAAATTACCAAAGCCGAGGCGGCAGTTCATCCAAGACGCAATTTAATGATGCGAGCAATCGATGGGATTCATGCTGTCGATGTTGATCTGTCTGTGCGTGAAGCAAAAGTTGGTGATCGATTACTGCTTTGTTCTGATGGATTATGTGGTGTTGTCGCCGAAGAAGAAATAAGAATTGCTCTAAGCGCTCCAGATTTAACCAGTGCTGTCACTGAATTAATAGACAGTGCACTTGCAGCAGGTGCTCCCGATAATGTCACAGTTGTTGTTGCAGACGTTATTGAAAGTTCACTGGAAGTTGATCCCGTAGTAATTGGAGCAGCTGCGGATAGTTATAACCAAGACCGATTACCAACTGTTGAGTTTCCTGAAGAACAAATTCAAGAAACTGATCCAACCAAGATTTATTACACGGTTCAAAAACGTAACTGGCTTGTCCCAATTTTGTTAACCCTTTCAGCAATTGCAGTTGCGATTTCTGGAGGATTATTTTGGCTATCCAACCAATGGTTTGTCGGCGAATTTAATCAAAGTGGACAGGTAGCTGCCTTTCAAGGAATTCCAACGGCTGGGTTATATCGCGTTACTGAAGTTTCAGATATAAAAATTGAAGAACTACCAAACTTTGAGCGCACGCAAGTTGAAGAAACTATTGATGCAACAACGCGAAATGAAGCTTTGGAAATTTTGAACGGGCTTGAATCAGTTGTGCGAAACTGTGAATTCAATCCAACAACACCTGGCTGTCCGGGGTAATTGTTTTGGAACAAAATCAACGGCGTTACCGAGTTTCTACTAGGCGTTCAGCAGAACTTGTCTTACTTATAGGTGCTTGGTTAATCGGAGTCTTCGCCTGGATTTTGGTCGATGCTTCGACCGGTGCTGGTGCATTTGCTGGTTGGACCACGCTTTTAAGTTCTGGGGTTCTGCTCTTAGTCGCACACACAGTTGTACGTACCCAAGCACCGTACGCTGATCCGATTTTGCTTCCCGTAGCTGCCTTACTAAACATGCTTGGTCTTGCAATGATTCACCGTTTAGATGTTGCAGGTGAACAACGCGCCCTAGCTAATGGAAGCCCTAAACCAACACCAGATGTTTATGCGCAAATTACTTGGATGGCACTGGGCCTAGTTTTATTTATGTTCACTCTTACCTTGCTTAGAGACCACAGAAGATTGCAACGTCGAACTTTCACTTTTGGCGTTATTGGAATTGTTTTACTTTTTCTTCCGGTTTTACCGGTAATTGGAAATGAAATAAATGGTGCAAGACTCTGGATTCAACTTGGAACATTTTCATTCCAACCTGGCGAAATAGCAAAAATAGCTTTGGCTATTTTCTTCGCCGGATACCTGGTTGCACATCGCCACACGCTTGCACTTGTTCAAAATCGAATTGGAAGTTTTGCGTTACCGCGGCCAAAAGATGTTGGACCACTTGTTTTGATTTGGATTTTGGCACTTCTTGTCTTAATTGGTGAACGCGATCTTGGAACTTCCCTATTGATTTTTGGTTTATTTATTGTTGTCCTTTATGTTGCAACAGGTCGAAGGGCTTGGGTTGCGATTGCAACTTTGCTGTTAACTATCGGTGGAGTTCTTGCCTATTTAGCATTTGGTCACGTACGAATTCGATTTGATGTTTGGCTTGATCCTTTTGGCGATGCAGCTGGTCGTGGTTACCAAATAGTTCAATCTTTATATGGATTAGCAAATGGCGGAATATTCGGAACAGGTTGGGGTCTTGGCTACCCGCAACTAGTTCCATTCGCAAAAACGGATTTCATAGCCTCAGCTCTAGGTGAAGAACTTGGTCTAACTGGATTAATCGCCATCTTTATTCTTTATGCAATCATCGTGGAACGCGGTGCCCGAGCTGCCGTTGCTACACGCGATCCATTTGGCAATCTATTAGCGATTGGCTTATCAACTGTTATTGGCTTACAGGCATTCATAGTTATCGGCGGTGTAACACGATTGATCCCGTTAACCGGTTTAACTACACCTTTTCTTTCATATGGTGGTTCGTCACTAATTTCGAACTACATTCTGATTGCAATTTTGATTCGAATTTCAAATGCCGCTAGAGCTCCAGAAATTGAAGAACCAAAAGTGGTGAATCCATGATTCGCCAAATAAATCGAGTTACTGCAGTACTAGTGCTTTTAGTTCTAGCGCTAATGATTAATGTGACTTTTTTACAGTTTTTTGAAGCAAAGAACTTAAAAAATCAAGCTGGTAATCAACGCATGTTGCTAACTGAATATTCAAGACAGCGCGGCGAAATTTTAGTTAATTCTGATCCAATTGCTTTTTCACAAAAGACTAATGATGAACTTCAATACTTAAGGACTTATAAAGACGGTAAAACCTATGCCAGTGTTACTGGTTTTTACTCACTTGTTTATGGCGCAACCGGAATTGAACTAAAAGAGAACGACATTCTGGCTGGAAATGACAGTCGTTTCTTTGTTGATCGCTTGCAACAAATGCTGGCTAATCGCAAACCTCAAGGCGGTGCCATTCGACTTTCAATTAATGCAGCAGCACAAGAAGCAGCGATGAAAGGTTTGAATGGTCGTACCGGAGCTGTTGTTGCAATTGACCCGAGCACTGGTGCAATTCTTGCGTTAGCTAGCTCACCATCTTTTGATCCGAACTTACTTTCCAGTCACAATTCGGCACAAATACAAAGCGAGTACGAAAAACTAATGGCAGATACTTCACAGCCGTTACTTAATCGTCCACTTGCGATGACATTGCCACCAGGAAGTGTTTTCAAATTAATTACTGCAGCTGCGGCATTGGAATCTGGAAAATATACAGCCGATTCTTTAATTGCTGCGCCAAAAGAAATTCAGCTCCCGCAATCTGAAAGCATTCTTGGGAATTGGAATGAAAAAGCTTGTGGTGCAAATAATGAAACCACTTTGGCTAATGCGCTAGCGATTTCCTGCAATACAGCCTTTGCAAACTTGGGCATGGATCTTGGCGCCAATGCGATCTACGAACAAGCTAAGAAATTTGGATTTGAAACCTCTTTTGAAATTCCATTAATCGCTGCCGCGAGTCGTTTCCCAACCTCCTTAGACCAAGCACAAACTGCGATGAGTGCGATTGGTCAATTTGATGTTCAAGCAACAGCATTGCAAATGGCAATGGTTACTGCAGCGATTGCAAATGATGGCGTAGTTATGCAACCTTACTTAGTCGAACAAATACTTGGTCCAGACTTATCTATTCTTGAAAATGCATCACCAGCTGCAATTAGCCGAGCAATGAAACCAGAAAATGCCAAAATTCTTCGAGACATGATGGTCGGAGTTGTTGAAACTGGAACTGGAACCAATGCTCAAATTTCTGGCGTAAAAGTTGGTGGCAAAACTGGAACTGCTGAAAATGCTCCGGGTCAATCAGCCCATGCTTGGTTTGTGGGAATGGCACCTAGTGAAAATTCCAAAGTTGCAGTTGCCGTTGTATTGGAAAATGGTGGCGGAGCACGTGAAGTTAGCGGAAATGCACTTGCAGCCCCAATCGCGCAGAGTGTGATGCGCGCAGTGTTGGGTCGGTAGTCTTAATGGGTAATAAGGAGAAAATGTGAGCCCGATTAGCCGGTTAGGTGATCGCTACGAAATTGGCCAAATCATTGGTCGTGGTGGCATGGCCGAGGTGCATGAAGGCATGGACTCAAGACTTAATCGTCGGGTTGCCATCAAAGTTTTGCGTGCTGACCTAGCTCGGGATCCAAATTTCCAAGAACGTTTTCGCCGTGAAGCTCAATCGGCAGCGGGCCTTAATCATGCAAACATTGTCTCTATTTATGACACAGGTGAAGAAAGTTTTACTGAAGGCTTTACTCAAACCAACGTTCCATACATCGTTATGGAATTTGTCGATGGCGTCACTTTGCGAGAGATGCTTCAAAATGGTCCTCGAATTCTTCCAGAACGTGGCCTTGAAATTGTTTCTGGCTTATTAGCTGCTCTTGATTACGCACACCGTCATGGGATTGTGCACCGCGATATCAAGCCAGCAAATGTAATGATCAATACTCATGGCGATGCCAAGGTAATGGACTTTGGAATTGCCAGAGCAATTAGTGACTCAGCAACTTCAGTTACCGCAACTAGCGCGGTTATGGGAACCGCACAATATTTATCACCTGAGCAAGCACGCGGTGAAATAGCCGACGCTAGAAGTGATATTTATGCAGCTGGGTGTGTTCTCTATGAATTACTAACTGGAAGTACACCATTTACTGGTGACTCTCCAGTTTCAATCGCTTACCAACATGTAAATTCTCAAGTAATTCCGCCATCAAACTTAGATCCAACAATCCCACCAAGTCTTGATGCAATTGTTCTTCACGCATTGGCAAAAAATCCAGCAAGTCGATATCAAAGTGCTGCCGAGATGCGCGCTGATGTTGAACGAGCAATTTCTGGATTACCAGTAAGTGCATCTACTGATACACAAGTACTAGTTCAAACTGCTGCAACGACTGCTATCCCAATTG
>JBEGTB010000015.1:0-3062 GCA_041179585.1 Actinomycetota bacterium | reverse complement strand
TGCTGCCCTAACTGATGCAAAGAAGATTGTGATCTGGGCTGGCGGTGGCGCAACTGAAGGCAGTGAAGGAATTGCTGAACTAGCGGCTCACTGGAATGCACCAATTCTTACTTCTTTTGCCGGTCGGGGTATCGCAGCAAACTCACCTTTTTGCGTCAAAGTGCCAATTCATGAACCTGAGGTCGAAGAAGTTTTCGCAGATGCTGATGCACTAGTTGTATTTGGTAGCCAACTTGATGGAATGAACACAAAGAACTGGACCATTAAATGGCCAGCCAAAATTGTGATTGTTGATGCAAATCCAGATTTTGTTTTGCGAAACGTGAATGCAGATGCAGTAATAGTTGCAAATGACATTAATAAGGTGGCTCGCACTTTGGTGGCTGACACTAAACCACAAGAAAACTGGACTGATGTTTCAGTGCTGAATACAAAAGTCCGCGCACGTCTTGAAGTAGATGAAAAATCCAAGCGTGGAACGGCACTTGTTCGAGCTATTGAAAAACATTGGCCAGAAAATGGCGTAGTTGTTTGCGATATGGCAGTTGCCGGTTACTGGACTGGTGTTTATGCAGATCAACCACGTCCGCGTCGTTTGGTTTATCCAGTTGGCTGGGGAACTTTAGGTTTTGGTTTACCAGCAGCAATTGGTCCAGCTGCCGCAGGTGTTAGAACCCTTGCTGTTTGTGGTGATGGTGGCGTTGCCTTCGCATTAGGTGAACTTGCAACAATCGTTCAAGAAAATCTGCCTTACACACTTTTAATTGTTGATGATGGTGGCTACGGAATGCTTCGCTACGACCAGATCGTGATGGGTCACCCTGAACGTGGTGTTGATTTAGTCTCACCAGCCTGGGCTGTTTTAGCCCAGGCTTTTGGTCTTTCATTTACTGAAACCACGATTGAAGATTTGGGTGAAGCACTTTCACTTAAACAGCCAGGAATTATTGTAGTTAAAGAAAAGTTAAACCCACCAAAGAGCACAAGTCCTCGCTGGAATGAATAGAAACTGAAACAAAAAACCCCCGCAATTGCGAGGGTTTTTTGTTGGACTTGCTCGGTCCTGACGTATTTTCATTTTTACTTTTTCGCATGGAAATGTCAAGAGTTTTCCACCTTTGGAAATTTTCCACATATGAAACTTTTGAAGTGACTGTGACGATTAAAGAATTTATAAACGTGTTGGGGTGCCTCTGTAGCTCAATTGGACAGAGCGCGGTCTTGACGTAACCGATGGTTGTGGGTTCGAATCCCACCAGAGGCGCCGCTGACCGTAGAGGGACTAGCAAGATATCTAGTTAGTCCCTCGCCCCAACTAAATAAACTTTTCTCCGGTTAATCGCTCATAAGCTTCAACATAGCGATCGCGTGTCTTTTCAATTACTTCATCTGGCAGTGCTGGCGGAGCATCACCCGAATTTTTATCCCAGCCTGATTCACTAGATAGCAACCAATCTCGAACAAATTGCTTATCGAATGATGGCTGAGCCTGGCCTGGCTTCCAGTGGTCAGCTGGCCAGAAACGTGAAGAATCAGGAGTTAGAACTTCATCTGCAAGAACGATCTGATTTTTATGAGCGCCCTTTAAGCCAAGACCAAATTCAAATTTTGTGTCAGCCAAAATAATCCCGCGAGATTTAGCAATATTCAAAGCGCGTTCATACACAGCAAGTGTTAGACGACGCAGTTGCTGCGCTTCTTCCATACCAATTTTGATCATTACTTCATCAAAAGTTACATTTTCGTCATGATCACCTAGAGCAGCTTTGGTTGCTGGGGTAAAAATTGGTTTTGGTAATTCTGATCCATCTTTTAGGCCTGGTGGCAAACCATTACCACAAATAGAACCTGTTTCTTTGTAGTCAGTTAATCCTGAACCCGTTAAGTATCCACGGGCAACACATTCAACTGGAAACATTTCTAAGTTTTCACAATATGTTGCTCGGCCCTTAACTGCATCCGGAACATTTCTCGAAATGATGTGATTGGGAACTATGTCATCAAGTTGGCTAAACCACCACAATGACATGGCTGTCAGAATGCGACCTTTGTCTGGAATTGTGCTTGGCAATACCCAGTCAAAAGCTGAAATACGATCACTAGCTACAAAAAGTAATCGACCATCTTCAGTTTGATAAAGATCGCGAACTTTTCCGGAGTAAACGTGCTTGAAGCTTGAATCTAATTGATAATCAACCGGATTGATTTTCACAGAATTGGCTCCGGGCGATAATTTGCAGCTTCAGGTGATTTGGCAACAATCTTGGAAACTTTTGTGGCAACTTGAGCAACTTGATCTTGGGCAGCACCAGTGAATTCAAGTGGTTTGGCGATCAATGCTTGAAGTTGATCAAGTGAAAGTCCAAGACGTGAGTCTGCGGCTAATCTAGTTAGTACTTGGTTGCCATCGCCACCATTTGCTGCGCGCATTTCTAATGCCACTGCAACTGCATGTTCTTTGATTACTTCGTGGGCAACTTCTCGACCCACACCATTTCGAACTGCAGCCATCAAAATCTTTGTGGTTGCAAGGAAAGGTAAGTAGCGAGAAAGTTCACGTTCAATTACCGCTGGGAATGCACCGAATTCCTCAAGCACAGTTAAGAAAGTTTCAAATAGTCCATCGATTGTAAAGAATGAATCTGGCAGTGCCACCCGGCGAACAACTGAACAAAATACATCGCCTTCATTCCACTGATTGCCAGATAATTCACCAGCCATTGATGCATAACCACGCAAAATTACTGCAAAGCCATTAACGCGTTCACAAGAACGAGTGTTCATCTTATGTGGCATAGCACTTGAACCAACTTGGCCTTCTTTAAAGCCTTCGGTTACCAATTCATGCCCGGCCATTAATCGGATAGTGGTGGCAAGCGAGCTTGGACCGCTTGCTAGTTGGACTAAGGCAGTTAGAACTTCAAAATCAAGTGAACGTGGATAGACCTGGCCAACGCTAGTTAAAACATTATTGAAGCCAAGGTGCTTGGCAATTCGCTGCTCAAGCTCGGCAAGCTTCTTTGAATCCCCGCCCAATAAATCAAGCATGTCTTGGGCTGTGC
>JBEGTB010000014.1:0-4542 GCA_041179585.1 Actinomycetota bacterium | reverse complement strand
TGAAGTAAACAAGAAAGTTGCTGAAGCAATTAAGTCCGGTGAAGTTCTAACACTTACTGATGACAAAGGTCGAACAATTATTGTTCCTGGAAGCAAGATTGCATTTGTTGAAGTTGGCGTAGCAACAGTTGGCAAAGTTGGTTTTGCTAGTTAGCTAGCAAAACCTAAAACGTCCATACGCCGAGCATGGCCAACTGTTAGTCGATTAACAAGTCCATCAATATCACTACCGGCGTTGGCTTCTTCAGTAATAAATAACTGAGCGAGTTCCATGCGTGCTTGGGCAACAAGTACTGCCTGGGCAATCATCTCGCCCATCATGCGCCTACCCCAAAGGGCTAAGCGACCAGCAGTTACGGAATCGTTTTCACAAGCTTGGCGAATTCGTTCAACCGCAAAATCTGCAAGACCATTATCGGTTAAAACTTCTTCAACTAACTTTGCAGTTTCGCTGTCTAAAAATTTTGAAACTTCTCGGTAGAAATCCGCAGCAATACCCTCGCCGATGTATGACTTGACTAGACCTTCAAGCCAATTACTTGGAACTAGTTGAGCGTGGTAGGCATCAAGAGCTTTTGAAAAAGGTGACATTGCATCGATTGGATCAACGCCCAGACTTGAAATGCGAACACAGATCTTTTGGTAATGCTCGAATTCACCCGTTGCGAACTTGGACATCTCGGATTTATCGAAAAGTGTTGGTGCATTGTGAGCGTCAGCTGCCATCTGTTCAAATGATGACAATTCACCATAGGCAAGCAAACCTAGAAGATCGACAACTGCAGTACTAGTCACAACGTTTAGGTTACCCACAGATCACGGGTACGATGTAATTACCTTGCGAATACCGCATGAAATAGACCTTTATATACGGGAGCCCTCATCACTACTTTTGCGCAATTAGGCGTCCCGACTGAAATTTGTAGTGCGCTAGAAGACAAAGGCATCACCGAAGCTTTCCCAATTCAAGAATTAACGCTTCCGTTAGCACTTTCTGGCAAAGATCTAATCGGTCAGGCAAAGACTGGAACCGGTAAGACTTTTGGTTTTGGCCTTCCACTTCTTTCAAGAGTTGTTGCCCCAGGTTCGGCTGACTGGGAAACATACAAATTTGCAGGCCAACCGCAGGCTCTAGTTATAGTTCCAACCCGTGAATTAGCCATTCAGGTCGCAGATGATCTATCCCTTGCAGGTTCAAAACTTGGGATCAGAGTTTTAAGTGTTTATGGTGGCCGCGCTTATGAACCACAAATTGAAGCAATTACCAAAGGTGTTGAAGTAATTGTTGGCACCCCGGGACGCCTAATCGATTTAATTAAACAAAATTATCTGGACTTAAGCCACATCAAGGTCTTAGTCATGGATGAAGCCGACGAAATGTTAGACATGGGCTTTTTGCCTGATGTTGAAAAACTTGTCAGTAAATGTAATGCCTCAAGGCAGACCATGTTGTTCTCAGCAACTATGCCAGGACAAATCGTGGCCCTGGCAAAGCGCTACATGTCATCCCCTACTCATATCCGCGCAGTTGATCCAACAAGTGAATCTTCAATTGTCGATGCAATCGAACAGCATGTTTGGCGCTGTCACCAGATGGATAAACCAGAACTTGTTGCCAGAATTCTGCAGGCTGAAGGACGCGGTCTAACAATCGTTTTCTGTCGCACTAAACGCGTGGCCAGCACACTAAGTGATGATCTTGCATCACGTGGATTTGCCGTTGGCTCAGTTCACGGTGACTTAGGTCAAGGTGCGCGCGAACAAGCATTGAGAGCTTTCCGTTCAGGCAAAATCGATATTTTGGTGGCAACTGACGTTGCTGCTCGCGGTATTGACGTGGCGGATGTAACCCACGTAATTAACTACGAATGCCCAGATGATGAAAAGACTTACACCCACCGTGTTGGCCGAACAGGTCGCGCTGGTGCTGCTGGTGTTGCGATCACTCTTGTTGATTGGCAGGACATCAACCGCTGGCAAATGATTAACCGCGCTCTTGGTCTTGCTTTCCATGATCCAATCGAAACTTACTCATCAAGTGACCATGTTTACACCGGTCTTAACATTCCAAAATCTGTAACTGGAAAATTACCGAACGCAAAGCGTGAACGTGCCGGATTAGATGCTGAAAAAGTTGAAGATCTTGGTGAGACTGGAAGTCATAAAGGGAAAACTGCAAAGAAGTCTGTGCAAAAAAATTCAGCTAAACCAGTTCAAAAATCCGAAAAGCCAAAATCAGAAAAACCGCGCGAACCACGTCAGCGCACTCGTACCCGTAAAGGTAATTAGTTAGCAGCTTTGGCTACTTGCCAAGTTTCAACTAGGCGATCAAACATAATCTGACCAATTTCAGTTGGCGATTTTCCTTCAAGTTCTGAAGGGAAAATGGGCCGACCGATATTTAAGTGAATTGTTGGTCGCTTCCATGCGACTTTACATAACGCCAAAAGAATACTTTTCGCAACCGAGCCTGAGCCAAGTTTGCGGCAATCATGATGTGCGATTGGAACTATTGGCATCTTGCGAGACCTAGCTAGTGCTACCGCACCTGGTCGCCATTCGCGTGGTGAAGCTTCTGAATTAACTTTCACATCACCTTCCGGATAAATCAACACACACTGATTGTCATCCAATGCGCGAAGGGCATTCCTAAAGGCGCTTCGTCCATCATGTTGATCAGTTGCAATTACGCCACTGCCCACAACACGTCTGCGAGTGAATTTAAAATTCCAAAGATCAGATGTGCCAATTGGACGAATGTGACGTTTGTGTGAGCACTGACCATGACATGGGCCATCTGCCGTGTAACCAAGTTCGTGTAAAGAACCAAGTGTGACAATCACATCAACCACTGTTGTGTGATTCATAATTAACATTGCTGGACCAGGTGCATCAATTGCAGCAAGATTTTGGGTACCACTAACAATTGTTCTGGTTAAACGATTTTTAAAAATGGCCAAAAACGAACCAGGTTTTCCTTCGTGCATTACATTCCAGGTGAGAATGTTTGGGTTCGCTGAAGTCCAGTTAGGCGACCTTTGCTTGCAACTACCAATGCCATCTTTCGAGAAGCCTCGTCAATCATTTGGCCACCAAACATCGCTGCACCTTTTTTGCCACCAGCATCGGAGGTGTGAAATTCATATGCATCCAAAATTAATTCAGCTCGGTCATAATCAGCCTGGCGCGGTGAATAAATTTCATTGACAGTATTTATCTGGTCTGGGTGTAAAACCCATTTGCCATCAAAACCAAGAGCTGCGCTTCGATTACTTGAAAGTTTTAGGCCTTCAAGGTCTTTAATTTCAAAATAAGGTCCATCAATAACTTGTTTGCCAAATGCACGGGCTGCAATTAAAAGTTTCATCAAGATGTAGTGATAGGCATCGCCTTCGCCATAACCTTCTGGTTGCTGGCCAACTTCTAAAGTTTTCATGTTCAGGTTTGCCATTAAATCCCCTGGACCAAGGATTATTGTTTCGATTCGATCTGAACTGGCTGCGATTTGCTCAACATTAATCAGGCCAAGGGCATCTTCAATCTGAACTTCGATTCCAGTTGAACCAACTGGCTTGCCAATTTCTTTTTCTAGTTCAGCTAACATGCTTATTAGCCACTGGATGTCAGCAACAGTTCGAACCTTGGGCAACATGATGCAGTCTAGTTTTTTACCAGCCCCGCGCATAACTTCTTGAAGATCATCTTGGGCCCACTGGGTATCAACACCATTAATTCGCACTGTCACAATGCGATCACCGAATCCACCATTATTTAGTTCAGCGATGATATTCGCTCTAGCCTCTTCTTTGGCTAGTGGTGAAACGGCATCTTCAAGATCTAGGAATAATGCATCAACATCTAATGAGCGAGCTTTATCAATCATCCGCGGATTACTTCCTGGAACTGCCAATGTTGTACGGCGAATTCGCGGATTTTGCGGAGTCATGCATCAAAGCCTATGCGGTAAATTTGGATGGTGACTACGACCCAGACCCGCATCTACTTGGCCCGATTGGCCGGTACTGCCGTATTTGATCCAGCAGGTGATCAAGTCGGCAAGATTCGTGATGTCTTAGTAACTGACCGTGCAACTGGCCGGGCACCTTCAGTTTTGGGTTTTGTAGTTGAAGTTGCCCCACGTCGCAAAATTTACGTACCCATGTCACGTATCACATCAATTGATGCTGGTGCTGTTGTTACAAGCGGTGTAGTTAATTTACGTAGATTTGAACGACGCACTGGTGAAAAATTAGTAATTGCTGAATTACTCGATCGACATGTTTCAGTTTCTGCAACTGGCAAGCGCGCCACGGTTCAAGACATTGCCATGACCCAAGAACGCACACGCGATTGGGTTATTTCACGCCTATTTATTCGTCACGCAAGCCCTGGTTTTGGTCGTCGCGGCGCGACTGAAAACCTTGACTGGAATGAAGTTACTGGTTTGTTTTTGGAATCGGCAAACCAATCTGCTGATGCTCTTTTAGCATCAGTTGAAGAAATGCGCCCAGCTGACTTGGCGAACTTACTGCAAGAACTTCC
>JBEGTB010000013.1:0-12432 GCA_041179585.1 Actinomycetota bacterium | reverse complement strand
TTTATATCGAAAACACTGCTGGTGGAAAATTTTCGATGGCACGCAAACTTGAATCAATTGCCAGACTTTGGGACGCAGTTGGTTCAACAGGTGTTGGTTTTTGTTTGGATACATGTCATGCCCATGCTGGTGGAATTGAACAAGCAGAACTTGCTGAAACAATTTTGAAAACGACTGGACGAATTGATTTAGTTCATTGCAATAACAGTCGTGACGCATTTGATTCTGGCGCGGATCGCCACGCAAATTTAAATTCAGGAACTATGGATATTGATGTAATCATCAATAATTTGAAAAAAGCAAATGCACCTGTGCTTCTTGAAACACCTTTTGATGATATTGAAACTGATCTTAAGATTTTGCGCGATGCGCTGAAGTAGTTGTGATTATTAGTGATACTTGTAAAAGAAATTAGTTCAGAGGAACATCTGAAATACATTGATGCACAAAACTCTGTTTCTTTTTTACAAACACCCGCTTGGGGTAAAACAAAAGCTGGTTGGATTGCAAAATCACTTGGTTGGTTTGACGGCGATCAAGTAATTGGCGCTGGTTTAGTTTTATTACGTAAAGTTCCAAAAGTTAAGAAGTATCTTGCTTACTTACCTGAAGGTCCAGATTTTGACTGGGCTTAAAATCAAGTACCAGATGCACTCACTGCATTAGTTAATTACTTAAAACCAATTGGTGTTTTTCAAATCAAAATCGGACCACACACTTGGGTGCGTCGTTGGAAAGCCGAAACTTTAAAAGATGCGATCGCAAATGATTCAGCAAAACGAATTGGTCAGTTAACTCCAGATGAAACAAATAAAGCTGGTTTGAATTTAGTCACTGAGCTAGAAAAGCTGGGTTGGCACCAACCAAAAGCTGAGGCGGCTGGCTTTGGTGATTACCAACCTCGTTACGTATTTCAAATTGATTTGAAAAATAAAACTGAAGAAAAAGTCTCAGATAGCTTTAATCAACTTTGGCGTAGAAACATCAAAAAGGCTGAAAAATCAGGTGTTACCGTGCGTGTTGGTACTAAAGCAGATTTAGAGATTTTCCATAAGTGTTATGTAGAAACTGCCAAACGCGACAGGTTCACGCCAAGACCACTTTCTTATTTCCAAACAATGTGGACAAAACTTCGTGAAGAAGATCCAAAACGAATGAAATTATTTATCGCAGAACACCCAGATTTTAATGGTGCGATTGCTGCAACCACATTAACCAGGGTTGGAAACCATTCTTGGTATTCCTATGGCGCTTCAACGACAGCTGCTCGCGATTTGCGTCCAAGTAATGCAATTCAGTGGGCAATGATCAAAGACAGTTTGGCTGCTGGCAGTTCTATTTATGACATGCGTGGTATTTCCGACACACTGGATCAAAATGACCATTTATTCGGTTTGATTCAGTTCAAACTTGGAACCGGTGGTTATGCGCAAGAATATGTTGGTGAATGGGATTTTGTAATCTCAAAACCTTGGGCAACAGCGTTCAAGCTTTATATGGCAAGGCGGTAATTAGTTATGACTTTTGCATTAACTGTTGATCGCGCGTTGTTTGAAAAAAATATAAATTCCATCATTGATGATTTTAAAAAAGTAAATGCGCAAGTTATCCCAGTAATAAAAGGAAATGGTTACGGTTTTACCCGTCGAACACTTAGCCATGAATCAACAAAGCTTGGTGTGAAGCGAATTGCTGTTGGCACAGTATTTGAACTAGATCAGGCTTTGACTGACTTTGGAAATGAAATTGTTGTTCTTGAGCCTTTCAACCCAAATGATCACGAAGGGATTGAAGCTTGGCAACATGCGACAAAGAATAATGCGCACCGAATTATTGCGATAATTTCTGGTTCACATTTTTCCCAAGCCGCCAATGCTGGAATTAAATTTGCCCTTGTTGAGGGTAAAACTTCAACACATCGCTTTGGTGTAAACCCAAATGACATTCTTGGATTAATAAATGGCGATCAACACAACATTCAAATTGTTGGTTTAAATCTTCATCTGCCAATTGTTGATCCGGAAAATCTGGATCTGAAAGTATTTTCAAGCTCTGCCCGAGTCAATATTAAAAAATCATCATCAAGACTTAATGAGATTTATTCTTGGATTAAAGCGATTGCCCCGCGGGTCAATGAAATGGGCTGGCCACTTAAATTAAATCTTTCTCATGTATCAACAAAAGATGTTTCACAGATTTTTGAATTTGCTAGAGAAAATAATTTAAATATCGAAGTTTCAGTCCGCCTTGGGACTTCGCTTTGGCTTGGAAATCAAAAAGGCTTACAAGCAACTGGAACAGTCCTAGAAATCCATGAATTAACTGGTGATCATGAACACGTTGGCTACCGCCAGGTTGATGGCCATGGGCATGCAAGGTTGCTTGTGGTTAGTGGTGGAACCGCCCATGGTGTTGCCCTTGCTGCCCCTGCTTCAAGAAACACGCTTCGATTGAAAGCTATTGCGTTTTCCGAAGGAATTTCTGAATCACTTGGCAAAGTTCGTTCGCCATTTAAATTGGGTAAGAAGAATTTGCCGTTTGCTGAGCCACCGCACATGCATGTTTCATTACTTTGGTGTGAAGATCGCAAAGTTAAAATTGGCGACCAACTTGAGTGCACAGTGCGAAATACCACTGCAACTTTTGACGTAATTAATTTCCGTTAAGGCGTAGGTGGCGTATTTGTAATCGTCACGCCAACTGCCGTTCCACCAGTGACAACTGTTCCAGCTGGAATCGATTGGTTAATTACATAAAGCGTTGCATTTTGATCAACATCTGCGCCAATACTTTCAACTAAACCAATTCCACTTGAAAAAGCAGTTGCCCTTGCATCAGCTAGTGACATGATCAAGTTTGGCACCGTAACCTGTTGGCCAACAAGTGCTGGATCGATTCCGGTATAGATTGGCGTGCCCGTTGGATTTGCGCCATCAGGTTGACCGGTAGGTAATGCACCAAAGCTTGTTGCTTTAACCCCATCGAGTGCACCCTTCATAAATGCAGTCCAAATGCGTGCCGGGTAAGAACCACCGGTAACAGTTCGCATGCCACCAGTTCCACTTAGTGTCATTGGCTGGCCATCAGGACCATCTTTGGTGAACATAATTGCTGCAGCTAGTTGTGGTGTGTAGCCGGCGAAAAGAGCTGACTTGTTGTCGTTTGTTGTACCGGTTTTACCAGCAACTGGACGACCGACGCGCAACGCAGCCTTACCGGTACCGACTTCAACAACTTTCTTTAGTGCGTAGCTGACGGTGTCGGCAACATCAGTACTAAACGCCTGAACAGATTGTGGTTTGTATTCAAACATCACGTTGCCGGCTTTGTCTTGAATTTTCTTGATGTAAGTCAAATCTGTTTGCACGCCGCGAGCAGCAAATGTTGAATAACCATTTGCAATGTCAACAACGTTTGGACTTGCGGTTCCAAGCGTGAATGCAAGGTTGGGCATCATGCCCACTTCTGTTTCTGGAATACCAGCGCGAATCGCAGATTGATAAACCTTGTCCAGACCTACTTGATAAGCCAGCGAAACATAGGCGGAGTTAACTGAGTTTTCGGTTGCAAGTAGCAAAGTGATCCACTCGCCATATGAATTATCGCCATAGTTAACAACTTCAAAGCCATCAACTTTTGTCTTGTTCATACCGCTAAATACGCTGCCAAGTGAGAAATTATTTTCTAAAGCTGCAGCAAGTGCAAAGGGTTTAAATGTCGAACCAGCCTGACCAATTGCTTGAGTTGCATTATTGAACTGGTCTTGTAAGTAATCAGCGCCACCGTAAATAGCAACAACTTCACCAGTACCTGGACGAACGGCAGCCATACCAATTCGTAATCCTTCGATACCTTCTGTTGGGCCTTCTTCAATGACAGCAGATAGGGCTGCATCTTGGGCTTGTTTATTAAAAGTTGTCGTTACGCGAAGACCGGCACGGTTTAATTGATCTTCAGTAATTCCAAGATCGTAAAGTTCTTGACGAGTTTGTTCGACTAAGTGACCAGTTGGTCCAGCGAACGAATTCATACTCTTGTGCTCGATGATTGTTGGGAAAACTTGAACAGCTCTAACTTCAGGTGTGATCCAACCTTTTTCAACCATGCCATCAAGTGTGTAATTCCAACGTTCTGTTAAACCAGCTAAATTCTTTTCTGGTGCAAGGCCATTTGGTGCTTGAATAATTGATGCAAGAACTGCAGCTTCAGCAATAGTTATGTCTTTGGCGCTCTTTCCAAAATATGCATTTGCACCAGTTTCAACACCATAAGCGCCTCGACCAAAAAAGCTGGTGTTCAAGTAGTTTTCAAGAATTTTTTCTTTGGTGATCATTGTTTCAAGTTTGATCGAAAGAATAATTTCGCGAACTTTACGCTTAATTGTTTGTTCTTGAGTTAAGTATGCATTTTTTGCATACTGCTGAGTAATTGTTGAACCGCCACCGGCGTAGCCCGATTCTGAATTCCACGGATTAATGCGTGCAACAATGTTGTTAAATAATGCGCGAGAAATACCACGAATAGAAAAGCCACCATGATCGTAAAAATCACGATCTTCAGCAGCTAATACGGCGTCTTGAACAGTGACCGGAATTTCTGCAAGATTTAGTGAAACGCGATTTGCTTCACCTAAGCGTCCAAGCTCAGTTGTGCCGTCGTCGTAATAAAGAATTGTTGCTTGAGCTTGCGAAACGTCATTTGGCGCAGGAACTTCAACTGCGCGAACAGCTGCAAACAAAAAGACAATGCCAAGAACTGAAGTGACAATAAAACCAGTGGCAAATTGCCTACGGGTTGGAAGTTTGAAATTGAAATTCAATTTCGGCAGCTTGGCTTTACTCATTTATCTATTCCAACACATCTCTTGGCTTACTTGGTGGTCGGCGTGGTGTGCCATCACCTAAAACATAAGAAAGTTGAAGATGATTCCATCCACACAAAACACAGACTTCAACAACATAAACCCTAAAGTGCCCATACTCTCTTGCCATTTGGGGCAATTCGGCAGACATTTTTACTCGGCCAGCTAAATAACCAAGATCATCTCCATATACATAGGTGACGTGAACTAAATCTGATTTGGCACAAATCGGGCATTTTCTTTCAGTTTGTTCACCATGGTGCTTAGCTGCTCTTAATAAATATGGATCGGCATCGCATACTTGCTCCCGAGCCAGAGCATCGTTTTTGATTGTTTCTAAGGTTGCTCGCCTAGCCAGGATGTAATCCAGCACATGCCTTGGCCTAGTTGGATCGGCTACATCTTCATATGGATGTGGGATTGGCCGTGGTGGTTCTTGGGCCATGCCACCCAAGCCAAGGCGATATCCCTTGATTCCTTGGTTTCCTGTGGCCATGGGATTAAGCCTATGTCTATAAATAAGGCCAAGGGATTGCCTTATTTTGGCCAAAATATGACTTCCGATGGGTCCTAATGTATTGTCTTGATGTATCTTTTTGATACATCTAAATGGAAGATTCGCTGTGGCTAAACGTTCTGAAGCATTAGAGCTTTCGGTCTTAGGCATTCTTTCGCAAAACCCACAGCACGGTTATGAGCTGCGTAAGCGACTTATCTCAGTAACTGGGTTATTCAAGACAATTTCATACGGCGCGCTATATCCAACGCTTAGATCACTGGTTGAACGTGGGTTCCTGGCTGAACAGGATTCAAATCCGACCAACAAATATCCAAAGCGCAATCGCATTGTTTATGTATTAACTGATGCAGGTAAAGCCCATTTGTCTTCACTGCTAACAAATAGCGGTCCAGATGCATGGGATGACGAAACATTCGCCGTCCGCATGTCATTGTTCGCGCAAACATCTGCTGACACCAGAATTCATATTCTTCAAGGTCGCAGAGTCAGATTAGAAACTCGGCTAGCTGAGATGCGCACCAATGTTGCAAAGGGACGTGAACGTCTTGATGCATACACATTGGAATTACAAAAGCACGGACTAGATGCACTTGAACGTGAAGTGCGCTGGTTAAACGAATTAATTTCGCATGAAGAATCTGGTGGCTTAACCAAGTCATCTGGTGCTTCTGCAAAAAACAAGTAATTCACAAAAGCAATAAGGAGGCTAAAAGTGAGTTCAGTAAGAGTAGCAATAGTTGGCGTAGGTAACTGCGCTTCATCACTTGTACAAGGTGTTGAGTACTACAAAGATGCAGATCCAAATGCACAAGTACCAGGCCTAATGCACGTGCAGTTCGGTCCATATCACGTACGCGACGTTGAGTTCGTTGCTGCGTTTGATGTTGATGGAAAGAAAGTTGGCCAAGATCTTTCACATGCAATCTTTGCTAGCGAAAACAACACAATCAAATTCTCAGAGGTTCCACCAACTGGCGTGACTGTTCAAAGAGGTCATACTCTTGATGGCCTAGGCAAGTACTACAAAGAAATGGTTGTCGAATCAGACGATAAGCCAGTTGATGTAGTTAAGGCACTAAAGGACGCAAAAGTTGACGTTCTTGTTTGTTACTTACCAGTTGGCTCTGAAGAAGCTGCTAAGTTCTACGCTCAGTGTGCAATTGATGCTGGCGTTGGCTTTGTTAACGCGCTTCCAGTTTTCATTGCTGGCACAAAAGAATGGGCAGACAAGTTCACTAAAGCTGGTGTGCCAATTGTTGGTGATGACATTAAGAGCCAGGTTGGTGCGACAATCACCCACCGCGTGCTTGCAAAACTTTTTGAAGATCGTGGCGTAATCGTTGACCGCACCTATCAATTAAACGTTGGTGGAAACATGGACTTCAAAAACATGCTTGAACGTGATCGCCTTGAATCAAAGAAGATCTCAAAGACTCAAGCTGTTACTTCAAACCTAAAACACGACCTTGGTGCAAAGAACGTTCACATTGGTCCATCTGACTATGTTGCATGGCTAGATGATCGCAAGTGGGCATTCGTTCGTCTTGAAGGTCGCGCATTTGGTGACGTTCCACTAAACCTTGAATACAAGCTAGAAGTTTGGGATTCACCTAACTCTGCTGGCGTAATCATTGACGCGATTCGTGCATGCAAGATTGCAAAAGATCGCGGCGTAGGTGGCCCAATTCTTTCGGCATCAAGTTACTTCATGAAGAGCCCACCGGTTCAATATGACGACACAACTTGTAAGAACCTTGTTGAAGATTTCATTGCTGGCAAAGCTCAGTAATTATTTCAACAAGCAAAAAGAAAACTAAATAGAAATAGCCTCCTGGTGGGACCCACATCTTGTGGGTCCCACTTAACTTGCGGCACTGCATTAATCAACAAAAGAAGCGGGTAACGTTTTCACTGTGAAAGTAGTTCGGCAAAAGCGCGTAAATTCGCTTTCGATCTTTAAAGGGCCAAATGCCCGTCGATTGCTTTACGTTCGTTTATTTGGGCAAGCTGGCGATGGAATTCTTCAAACGGCGTTAGCCACATTCGTTTTATTTTCACCAGAGCGTGCAGCTAATCCTGAACGCATCGCACTTTCATTTGCTATCTTGCTAATTCCTTATTCGATCATTGGACCTTTTGTTGGTTTGTTTATCGACAGTTGGTCGCGTCGATCGATCCTTTATCGCGCAAATATCTTGCGCGTTGTAACAATGCTGGCAATTGCAGTTGTCTTCACCGGCCATGATGCAAATAAAACATTGGCAGTTCTAGTTTTAATCAGTCTTGGTATTAATCGATTTATTCAAGCTGCGTTAGCGGCTTCTGTTCCACACGTTGTTGATGAATCAAATTTGGTTGGCGCAAATGCGCTATTCCCAACACTTGGCACAGTGGCTGCCTCAGTTGCTGTTGGTTTTGGACTTTGGATGCAAAAACTGATCGGCAATACTGACAATTTAAATGCGGGATTGATCGTGATTGGTGCTGCATTTGCTGGGATTGCTGCCTACTTTGCAACGACCTTTGCACCAAATGATGTACTTGGCCCGCACGGGGTGACAAGTGAAATCAAAAAAGAATTTCGAAATGCAATTACTGGTTTAAAAGCTGGTGTTAATCGCCTAACCGCAGCGCCAGATGCACTTCGCAGTATGACCGCTGTTGCGCTGCAGCGAGCAGCTTTTGGAACGTTAACTGTTACCGCGTTACTTCTTGCCAGAACTGTTTGGAATAGTTCAAGTAATCCAGAAGATGCAGTTACTGATTTTGGATATTGTGCGATTGCTGCAGGAGCTGGGTCATTTGCAGCCGCAATTATTTCGGCATCTCTAATGAATGGTCGCATCGAACGAGTCACAAAAAGTATGGATGAACGCCAATCAACTATTATTCTGATTGCAACGTTTGTGACTGCCGCTGCATTAGTTTCAACTGTAAGCGGTTTCTTGAGTCAAACAATGCGTGGAATTTTAATTGCGGCATTTTTACTTGGCTGTGCTGGACAATTCTTAAAAATTAATTCAGATACAACAATTCAGCGCGATATTGATGATGCACATCGCGGCCGAGTCTTTTCAATTTTTGACATGCTAATTAACGTTTCGATCGTTTCTGGTATTTGTGCTTTCACCTTGATTGAAGCAGTTCGAACAGATTTAGTTGTTCGTGTATCGATTGCCTCAACTGTTTTGTTGATCGTTTTGATGCTAACTGGGCAGCACTATTACAAATCACGAAACCTACTGAGACTTCCACCAATTTCTTAGTTCGACCAGCGCTTCTTCTTTAGTCAGCGGACCTTTATCCAAGCGCACATTAAGCATGTGGTCATAAGCTGCGCCAACCTGTGGTCCAGGTTTTAATCCAAGCTCAGCCATGATTTCTTGGCCATCAAGGTCAGGGCGAATCGCACTTAACTCTTCTTGTTCTAATAACTTTGCGATTCGATCTTCTAAATCGTCGTATGTTGCAGCAAGCATCATTGCTCGACGTTGATTGCGTGTGGTGCAATCAGCTCTAGTCAATTTGTGTAATCGAACTAACTGATCACCGGCATCACGTACATACCTGCGCACAGCAGAATCAGTCCATTGACCATCTGCATAACCATGGAAGCGCAAATGCAGTTCAATTAATTTTGTGACGCTATCGATAATTTCATTTGAATATCGCAACGCAGCCAAACGCTTCTTCGCTATTTTTGCCCCAACAACTTCGTGATGGTGAAAACTTACGCCGCCGCCACTTTCGAATTTGCGGGTCTTTGGTTTGCCAATGTCATGTAATAGCGCGGCAAGGCGCAAAACTAAATCGGGCTCACAAGCAGGTTCATGCATTGATTCCAAATCAATTGCCTGACTTAAAACTTTTAAACTGTGCTCATAAACATCTTTATGTCGGTGGTGTTCATCAATCTCTAATTGCAGTGCAGGAAGTTCTGGAATTATTAATTCTGAAAGTTTTGTTCCTTCAAGTATTTCTAAACCTTGAAGTGGGTTGGCACCCATAATCAGTTTGGTGAATTCATCGCGAACTCGCTCAGCTGAAACTATTGAGATTCGATCTCTCATATCTGTTGCTGCAATGATCACATCAGCAACTGGCATGAATCCAAGTTGACTGGCAAATCTGGCAGCACGCATCATACGAAGCGGATCTTCAGAAAATGAAAGTTCGGCTTCACGCGGTGTGCGAATTACGCGCTTTAGTAAATCTTCAACCCCATTAAACAGATCAATAAATTCCAAACTTGGCAGCATGACTGCCATGGCATTGATTGTGAAGTCACGGCGAATTAAATCTTCTTTAATGTCGGTGCCAAATTTAACTGAAGGCTTACGGCTATCTGAAACATAAACTTCGGAACGATAAGTTGTAATTTCAAAAACTTGGTTATTTTTTCGCACACCTACTGTGCCAAATTCCATTCCAAGATCCCAAACATGATCTGCCCACTTGGAAGTTATTTTCACGATTTCATCTGGAACAGCTGGCGTTGTGAAATCCAAATCTCCTGAGTCGCGTTGCAAAATTAAATCGCGAACGCTTCCACCAACAAGTGCGATGTCATAACCTGCAGCAGCAAATAGATTTCCAAGTTCAATCACGTCTGGCAATGTACTAAGTGCATCGTTAACCAATTTGGTTGCGATGTTTAATGGGGCCATTTGTGCAGACATTACGGTTATTAGCCTATTTGCTTTAGTTGAAAGCCAAGTATTCTTGAGTTCGTGGCAATTTCTAAGCGCTTAATGCATTCCAGAAAATTACTGGTTGCGCTAATTGGCGCCTGGATTTTTTCGACACTTTTAAATCCAATCCCAGCTAGTGCAGCTGCGCAAGATGCCCAAATTCGTATTTCAAATATTTTCATCACGCAAGATTTGGCGACTTCAAGGTATGTAATTCGGCTAACTGGTCAGGTAGAAAACAACGGAACTGCTGCCCTTAGCAATGTAAACATTGTGTTGGGGACTGAAAACCAAATTGTTAGTAAGTACGCTCTTGCGAAATTTTTAGAAAATCGAGATTCAGCAAATTTAACCCAAACCAATATTTCAGCAAAGTTAAAACGTGTTGCGCCAAATTCAAAGAGTGATTGGCAAATAACATTCTTTGCCGATGACGCTCTTTCGTTCTCAAACGGACTATACGGCCTTGGGGTTACTGCATATACCGATAGTCGAATTGATTCAGACGTAGTTGCAATTCCGCTATTTACTGCGCCACCAACAAATGTGATGAATGTATCGATGGCAGTTCAACTTTCAACGCTTAACTATCACTTGGCTAATGGTGCTACTTCAACCTCAGATGCCAGAGAGCTTGAAAGGTTAACAAATTTAATTATTAACGCGCGTGATTTAAACATCACTTGGGTTATCGATCCAAGCATTAATCAATGGCTGGCTGAACTTTCAAATACAGATTTAAAAGAACAGGCTGCTGCGCTCACTGCAAAGATTTCTGAAATTTCCGGAAAGTATGTTGCAAGTATTTATAGCCAACCAGATGTTAGTCGTATGTTGGCCTCTAACCGAGATGATGACTTAACTAATTTAATAATTAGAACGCAGAACTTAGCTGGAACAAACAATATTGTTTTAGCACCCTCAGCTGGAAGATTGTCGCGCGATGCAATCAAAACTCTTGGTGAGCAAGGCGTTAGACCAATTATCACTAACACTTCAATCACAGGTGATAAATACAGTAGCGTTCAAGGAACTGTTGTAGCTGGGGAAACCAACTCACTTACTCAAGATGAATCTGTTTTAGATTGCTTTAAAAATAATTCGGATGGAATTATTGAATTTCAAATTCGAAATTGTGTTTTAGCAAATTTAACTTTGACCTCAATCGATCAAGTTAAGAATTTAGTTTTGCTTACGCCACTAGATTGGTCACCATCAACTGATCAAGTTAGAAATATTTATAACGACTTAACTGGCAAGAGCTGGTTAACAACGTCTCAACTTTCTCAAATTCTAAACACGCCGCCTGCGGCAACTTATGAAAATTTAAATGATTTTAGTGTTGAACCTTTTGATCTGGATTTCCTTGAAACTGGCGATTCAATTACAACAAGTTCGTCAAAGATGGCCTCGGTATTTCTTGATGGAAACTACTTGGATTCATTTGCTTTTGCTCGCCTGCGTGGTTTTAGTTCCCTTTGGCAGACCGGTGATTTAGCAACCCGGTTCTTAAGTTCAAACCAAGATCTATTAATCGGATATCAGGACAAAATTGTTATTGAAGCTTCTCGAAACATCACCATTCCTGGAAGCTCCACACAGATTCCAATCACAGTAGCCAATAACTCAGATCGTGATATTTCTGTAGTAGTTCAATTAATTAGTCCACAAACTTCACGCTTTAATAGTGACCCCTCGCCGGTAATTCAAGTGCCAAGCGGGAAACGGGTAACAGTTCCAATGGACATTCAACTAACTGGAACAGGTATTTTTAATTTAACAGCCGCTTTATATGCACCAAATGGTCAACCATTTGGAAATACCCGCATGATTCAGATTTCAACTGCGGAATACCAAGGGCTGGCCCGTACATTGGTATTAGTTGCTTTTGGATTGTTGTTATTACTTTCGATAAGCAACATCGTAAAGCGTTCTCGTGGAAACAAAATTTAGATAGAAACTGGAAAAGTGCGAAATATATTTAGTTCAGTTGGCCAAACCTCAGGTATGGCACTTGGAACTTTAACCAGTCGCATTACAGGAATTTTTCGCGATATTGCTTTGGTTGCAGCTATCGGTACTGCAATCTTTGCTGACACCTACTCTGTTGCAAACAGCATTCCTAACATTATTTATATTTTGATTGCTGGCGGCGCGATCAACGCAGTATTTATCCCTGCACTAGTTCGCCACATGAAAGATGATGAAGATCAAGGTCAACTTTTCACTGATCAACTATTAACTTTTGTTGGCCTCGTGCTCTTAGTAATTGTCACTCTCGGTGTTATTTTTTCCGGGTCACTGGTAAAGCTTTATGCAACAAATTCTTGGTCAGCCCAAGATTTTAAAGTTGGCACGAT
>JBEGTB010000012.1:0-4381 GCA_041179585.1 Actinomycetota bacterium | reverse complement strand
TAATAAGTGCAGTGCGTGATTCAGTCACTTAACTAGCCTAAATCGTTAATGTGGCTGTTAAGAAACCCTATTTTGCACGCTTACTTAGTCGATCTAAATCTAAAAGTTCAACAGATCTGGTTTCTAAACGAATCCATCCGCGGCTAGCGAAATCCGCAAGTGCTTTATTAACTGTTTCACGTGACGCGCCAACAAGTTGAGCTAGTTCTTCTTGAGTTAAATCATGGTGCACAGATAAACCAGTTCCAGATTTGGAACCGAACTTTTCGCCAAGTTCAAGAAGTGCTTTAGCAACACGGCCTGGAACATCAGCGAAAACTAAATCAGACATAGTTTCACTTGTGCGACGAAGGCGATGCGCAAGAGCTTGTAATAAAGCTTGGGCAACTTCTGGTCGATCTTGTAACCAAGGTTTTAAATCGCTATGACCTAAACCTAGAATTTCTGAATCAGTAACAGCGATTGCGGTTGATGTGCGAGGACCTGGATCAAAAAGTGAAAGTTCACCGAACATGTCGCCAGGACCTAGAACCATAAATACTGACTCACGTCCATCACCTGATGCGTGACTTAATTTAACTTTTCCAGATTTAACTAAATAAAGACGATCGCCAGTCTGGCCTTCTTGAAATAAAGTCTGGCCTTTTTTAAGTTCTTGCAGCAACATCGACTTGCGAAGTGAGGTGGCAGCTTCATCATCTAAGGCTTTGAAAAGGGGCGCTTCTCTTAAATTCTCATCCATGTCATACGCCCCTTCCCTATAAACCTAAAACTGACTAGTTCTTAACTTCGACTACTACTTCAACTTCAACTGGAGCGTTTAGCGGAAGTTCGGCAACGCCAACAGCTGAGCGTGCGTGAACGCCAGCATCCCCAAATGCAAGTGCGAATAATTCACTTGCGCCATTTACTACTGGTGGAACAGCAACGAAGCCTGGTGCTGCAGCAACGAAACCAACAACTTTAACTACACGAACAACTTTGTCTAGGTCACCAATTACTGACTTGATTGCAGCAAGCGCGTTTAGCGCACACTGCTGAGCACACTTGTTTGCAGTTTCTGGATCCACTTCTGCACCAACATGGCCAGCAGCAATTAGTTGACCAGCAACGCTTGGAAGTTGACCTGATGTGAATACAAGATTTCCGCTTTTAACGGCTGGAATGTAAGCAGCGACTGGGACTGCAACTTCTGGAAGAGTTAAACCTTTTTCGGCTAAACGACTTTCAACTGCACTCATTATTTATTCCTAATTCTTTGGTCTCTTGAAATAAGCAACTAAATTTTCAGCATTCATTCCAGGGATTACGGCAACTAATTCCCAGCCGTCTTCACCGAAATTATCAAGGATTGCTTTTGTGTTATGAACTAACAGCGGCGCAGTTAGATATTCCCATTTAGTCATATTTAGACTCTACGGCAAAAGTAATTGCAAATAAAAATTGGCGTTAAGCGCCAGTTACAAACGCCACTGGATCAAGGCGTTCATAGTCAGTGCGAGCAGACATTAATAGTTCTCGCCATGAAGTCACATTTGATCGACGACGAAGTAATGCGCGACGTTCACGTTCTGTCATGCCACCCCAGACGCCAAATTCAATTTCATTATCAAGAGCATCAGCTAAACATTCGGTGCGAACTGTGCAGCCAGCGCAAATGATTTTTACGCGATTTTGTGCAGCACCCTGAACGAACAAGATATCCGGATCAGTATTTTTACAAGCTGCATTGCGACTCCAGTCTGCATCCCACTTCACCCGAATACACTCCTAAGAAATGTCGTTGAAAATTCAAATTAAGTAATTTTCAAACTGTATTTGTGTTAACTATTTAGGTACGCGGTAGTTGGTGTCAATACTTTTTTGCAACAATTTTGAGCAATATCTAATTCACAAATGCACTATTAACAACACTTTTCACCACAATTAACAAAGTTGTTATTTCTGGCAGACTTATTCCATGAGTTCATTAAAAGACCAGATTCAATCTGATTTAACCGATGCAATTAAAGGTAAAGATCAACTTCGTGCCGGCACACTTCGCATGGTGCTTGCCGCAATCACTAATGAAGAAGTATCTGGCAAAGAAGCAAAAACTCTAAATGATCAAGAATTAATGACAGTACTTAATCGTGAAGCCAAAAAACGCAAAGAAGCATCTGTTGCTTACGTTGATGCCAAGCGTCAAGATCTAGCCGATAAAGAAAATGCTGAACTTGCCGTAATTCAAAGTTATTTACCAGAAGCACTAAGCGCTGATGCGCTAGCAAAAATTATTTCTGATGCAGTTAACGAAGTTAAATCTTCTGGTCAGTCAGGACCATCTGCAATGGGTGCTGTGATGAAACTTGTAACACCGCAGGTAACCGGTCGCGCTGATGGCGGTCAGGTTGCAGCAGCTGTTAAAGCAGCGCTAGCAAATTAATAAATTTAATTAGCCCTGACTAAACAAAATCAGGTAATACTTTTAATAAGCGTTCGAGTGCAGACTTTTCGCCAATTGAAATTCGCACTCCTTCGCCGCTAAATGGTCTAACTGCAACAGCTTGAGTTGCGCACGCTGCAGTAAATTCATCAACTCGATCACCAAGCGGTAGCCACACAAAATTTGCTTGGCTTGGTGGAAGATTAAAACCCATTTCAGATAATTGCGATTCAAACCAAGTTCTTAGTTGAACTAATTCTTCAACCCGAACAAATAATTCATCTTCGAATTCAAGTGATGCAACTGCTGCCACTTGAGCGATGTTTGAAACCCCAAAAGGCACAGCAGTTTTTCGCACGGCTTCGGCCACATGTTCTGGTCCAATAAAGAAGCCAACGCGAAGTGAAGCCAGGCCGTAAGCCTTTGAAAATGTGCGAAGAACGCCAACATTTGTGAATTCGCGTAAGAAATCTAATCCTTTGACTGACTTGTCATCACGATTAAATTCAACGTAAGCCTCATCGATAACAACCAAGATGTCTTTTGGAACTTTAGTTAAAAATGCTTTTAGCTCTTCGTGGTTAACCACTGATCCGGTTGGATTATTTGGTGTGCAGATCAAGATAAGTCGAGTTTTTTCGGTGATGGCATTTAGCATCGCTGCTAGATCGTGTTCACCTGATTTAGTTATCGGAACTTCAACAGGTTTAGCACCAACTATTTTGGTGATGATTGGGTAAGCCTCAAATGAACGCCAAGCATAAATAACTTCATCGCCAGAGCCAGCCACTGCTTGCATGATTTGTTGGCAAACACCAACTGATCCAGTTCCGGTGGCAATCATTTCTGTGGCAACGTTAAATTTTTTGGCAAGTGCGTTAGTTAATTCAGTAACAAAAGGATCTGGGTAACGATTAATTTCTAAAGCGGCATCTGCGATTGCTTTGAGCACACCTGGCAATGGCTGCGTTGGGTTTTCATTGCTGGAAAGCTTGTAAGGGTCAAGACCAGAAACGCCAGCAACTTTTTTACCTGCTTTATAAGTTGGCAGGTCAGTAATTGCTGGTCTTATCTTTGGCTCATCTGACACAACTCAAAGCCTATGGCTAAAGACTAGATAGTGACTAACTGACTAATTCGCGGATGGCTGCTTCAAAAAGTTCACCATGCTGGTCAACTTCAGATTCTTTGGTCGTAGGACACATCAATGCCATGTTGTGGAATGGGGTCATTAAAATTCCGCGATTACACATAAATAAATGCATAAATTCATCTAGTTCATCATCGCTAGCTTTTGCTGACGCGCTTCCATTAATAGGTGCTGGTTTAGCGAAGCGATACTCAGCGCGCGCACCAACCTGAGAAATACTCCATGGAACGTCATACTTTTCCAGAACTGCTTGAACTTGTCCGGTGTAGCGATCACAAAGTTTTTCCATTTTTTCAAAAGCATCTTCGGTTAAGACTTCACCTAATGTTGCTCGCATTGCAGCCATTGAAAGTGAATTCCCAGCAAGAGTTCCACCCACGCCACCGACATCAATAATGTCTGCCTCTGGATGGGCCTTAATTGCTGCAGCGACTTCATTAGTAATGCCATAAGCACCAGATGGAATACCAGCGCCAATTGATTTACCAATAATGAAAATGTCTGGCTTTAGATTGTCACGCTTAGTCATGCCGCCAAAACCAGCGGAGAAAGTGTGGGTCTCATCGATCATCAAAAGTGCGCCGTACTTAGTTGCAAGTTCCCGCAAGCCTGCCAAGAAACCAGGTTCTGGTAAAACGATGCCGATGTTAGTTAACGCAGGTTCAGTCAAAATTGCCGCAACGTCGCCATTTTTTAATTCACGTTCAACTGCAGATAAATCATTAAATTCAACAACTCTGGTTGTTTGATCAAGTGGAACAGGCGGGGCAACATTTCCTGGGCGTGCAGTTGCATTTCCATTTTGA
>JBEGTB010000011.1:0-14975 GCA_041179585.1 Actinomycetota bacterium | reverse complement strand
TTGACACTTGGCTGGGCAACTTCTGGTTTCCATTGACGGGAAAGTGGCATAGTCATCATTGCCGTGCCACCGGCAGTCATCATTATGCAAGTAAGCCAGAGAGCAGCTGACCCACTAAATTGCAATGAAACATAGGTTGCAACAATCGGACCAATCACGGTTACCGAATTCATAAGAGTGGTGTCGATTGCAAATGCAGTTCGTAAGTTCTTGGCGCCAACTGCATCACGCCAAAGTGGGCGAGAAGCTAGATTTATTGGCGGTGAGAAGAAACCGACGAATGTTGCCATCACAAGTACCCAGGATTTTTCATCGTTTAATGTCATGGCAAAAAGTGAAAGTGCCCAAAGCGGAACGTAGATAGCAAAAGGTTTGGTCTGGCCGAAGCGGTCTATTAATCCGGCACGTAGGCCAGCAGTTAAAGCAGAGGCGATCCCTTCAAGCCCAGTGGCAAGCCCAGCGATAGCAATTGATCCTGTTGCTTCTTTGACATAAAAGAACGTCGCTAAATTAAGCATGGAATATGCGAAGCGACCAGGTGCAACACTAAAAATTAGTCTTAATACGCCAGGTATTTTTAATAAATCTAAGTATTGGCGCATAAGTAAAGACTACTTGGAGTATTTATTGACTAACTTTTGGTGCTAACCCAATTAAAGTTGCATATATGACTGAATACGACAGATTAAAGCCGGCATTACAAAAATTAGTTGATCAAGGCACGCTTACCGCTCACCAGGCGTTTGCTGCCCAAACGGCACTCCGTGGTTCGGTATCAACAGAAGGTCGCAGCAAAAAGTCGCTTTTCTCTGAAGCGCTGACATACATTGGCGGCGCGGTCATAGTTGTCTCGGCAGGATTACTTTTAAATCAAGCCTGGGATGAACTTGGTACCTGGGGTCGCCCAGCAGTAATTGGTGTTGGCGCAGCCTTGTTGTTTGTTGCAGCACTATTTCTTAGTCGATCAAGTAAAGATGACACCCTTCGCCGCTTAAGTTCAACACTTTTTGTTGGAAGTGGCGCATTAGTTGCATTCATGGTCGGGTTAGTTTTTAGCCATTTTTGGATTCCAGAGCGCACAGATGAGCAGCTCTACTGGGTTAATCCAAAACCTTGGGTTTATATGACGATCACACTTCTTTGCGCACTTAGCGCTGGAGCAGTCGCTTGGTTTGGTTATCAAAAAGCAAAATCTGCTCTAGGTGTCTTGGCACAGATTTTGACAGCCAACATCGCCGGTTTTGCTATCGGTGCGCTCATTTGGATTCAGTTTTATGGTGATGACAGTTTCCCAAGCTATGGCTCAATAGTTTTATTGATGCTTGGATTGTTTTGGATCTACATCTGTGAGACAGAAAAATTCGAAGAATTTAATGCAGCTGGAGTTGGCGCCATTCTTACGATGCTTTTTGCGGTACAAACTTTCCGTGAACAGTTGCCGACGTGGTCCATCCCAACCCTTGAAGTACTTGGTGGTGTTGGCCTGCTTGCTCTCTACTTGATTGGGCGCAAGTGGCCATTTTTAGCTGGAGGTATCGGTGGCATCTTGATTGGTGGCGTTGAACTATTAACCCGCTATGTTCACGGAATCGGCGGCGCGCTAGGCAGCATGGCTCTTGGCATTATTCTTTTGATACTTGGCACCAGACTTTTCAAAGAGCATAAGTAGTATCGAATTATGGCAAATATCCGCCGCGCAACTGTAGCTGACGTTGACCAATTAACTGATTTAGTTGAGCAGTACCGAGCTTTTTATAAACAAGAGCCAAACGCTAATACTAAGCAGTATTTAACTGATCGCTTAACTAACGGCGAATCAATTGTTTTTGTTGCCGAAGATAACGGCACATTGGTTGGTTTCACCCAGTGCTACCCAACTTTTTCAACAGTGTCACTTAGTCAAATTTGGCTACTAAATGATTTATTTGTTGACCCAGATCATCGCGGAAAACATATTGCAGATGAACTGATGGTGAAGGCTGAAAGTGAAGCAAAAGCAGCTGGGGCAACTCGAATCTGGCTACGCACTGCACACACAAACACACCAGCTCAAGGCCTATATGAGGGCCGAGGCTGGGTTCAAGATGAAGTCTTTAGACGTTACGACTTAATTTTCTAAAGATAAATAGATTCTATAGAAAAATTGAAAATCAGATAACACCAAGTTCGGTTAGCTTTGCTTTAAGTGCTGGGTCACTTGGTTCAGTTAAGTGAGTTCCATCTTCAAAAACAATTACTGGAATGCTCTGGGCACCGCCGTTGATTTCAACAACTTTGTCAGCAGCTGATGGGTCTTCTTCAACATTGATGTAGTTGTAGTTAACGCCAAGTTCTTTTAATAATGCTGAAGATCTGCGGCAATCGCCACACCATTCAGCTCCGTACATTGTGATCATGGTCTAAATCCTATGGCACAAATAAAAGGCATTCGTTAAAACCAAAAGCCCCCAAGTTACCACTTGGGGGCTTTTGGTTATCTAGATTTATAAGTCGTAGTACAACTCAAATTCGGCTGGGTGTGGACGAAGACGTACGTAATCGATTTCAGCAGAGCGCTTGTAGGCGATCCAGGTTTCGATTAGGTCGCGAGTGAATACGCCACCTTCCATGAGGTAATCATGGTCAGCTTCAAGTGCATCTAGAACTTCACCAAGTGAGCCTGGCACCTGTGGGATGTTTGCCGCTTCATCTGGTGGAAGTTCGTATAGATCCTTATCCACTGGTTCGTGTGGTTCGATCTTGTTCCTGATGCCATCAAGACCAGCCATAAGAAGCGCAGCGAAAGCTAAGTATGGATTGCTTGATGGATCTGGACAGCGAAATTCAATGCGCTTTGCTTTTGGATTGCTTCCGGTAATTGGAATACGAATACATGCAGAGCGGTTGCGCTGAGAGTAAACCAAGTTAACTGGTGCTTCGTAACCTGGCACTAAGCGGTGGTAAGAGTTAACTGTTGGGTTAGTGAAAGCAAGTAGTGATGGTGCGTGCTTAAGTAAGCCACCGATGTACCAGCGAGCCATGTCAGATAGACCGCCATAACCGCGTTCGTCAAAGAACAGTGGCTTGCCGCCAGCCCATAGCGACTGGTGCACGTGCATACCTGAACCATTGTCACCAAATAGTGGCTTTGGCATGAAAGTAACGCTCTTGCCGTGAGCCCATGCTTGGTTCTTGATTACATACTTAAACAGCATTACTTCATCAGCTGCTTTTAGAAGTGTGTTGAAGCGGTAGTTGATTTCCATCTGACCTGCGGTGCCAACTTCATGGTGTGAACGTTCAACAAGTAAACCAACTTCACCTAGTTTGGTAACCATTGAGTCGCGAAGATCAGCTAGCTGATCAGTTGGCGAAACAGGGAAGTAACCACCTTTAGTGCGAGTTTTGTAACCGCGGTTATCTGAACCATCAGCGTTGAATTCTTTTCCAGAATTCCAAACACCTTCGATTGAATCGATGTGATAGAAACCTTCGTTCATTCCAGTGTTGAAGCGCACCGAATCGAATACGAAAAACTCAGCTTCCGGAGCAAAGAATGCTGTATCTGCAAGACCAGTTGAGGCTAAGTACTTTTCAGCTTTAGCTGCCACGTTTCGTGGGTCGCGGCTGTAAGGCTCATCAGTGAATGGATCAACTACTGAGAAGTTCATGCAAAGAGTTTTTGCTTCACGGAATGGATCAATAAAAGCGGTAGTTGGATCTGGGATAAGTTTCATGTCAGATTCATGAATGGACTGGAATCCACGAATTGATGAACCATCGAACATCTGACCATTTGTGAAAAGTGATTCGTCTACTGATGCAACTGGCATATTGAAATGCTGTTGAATACCAGGTAGATCACAGAAGCGAACATCAACGAACTTGATGTCGTTATCTTTAATGTATTTAAGGACATCTTGGGCGTTTTTAAGACCTAAGTTGGACATCCATCCTCCATTTGGCAAAAGGTTTGCGAAAGCCGTTTTGACTAACTTTCACTGAAGGTAGCAAAGGATGGTTTCAACGCCATGTCCCAAGTGTTTCGGGTTTGTTACAGGTTTCCCCATAAGCCACTAAATCAGGCTAAAGGCCTAGTTGATTTAGGATCTGGCGGATGATGCTGTTGGCATCGAAGTTCTCTAGGTCAATTAGGCCTGAAGACTTCACATAAGGAAATGCCACAAAAACAATTAACCCAATCACGATTGCAAGTTTGATTAATTTCTTGGCAAGCATCACAGCAACGACAATGGCAATAATCCACTGAGTTGGGGTCAAAGAGGCGACAAAGTCATTTAGTTGTTGCATGATGTCTGTGCTTTGGTTCATTAGCGACGAGGGATCTTTCGACCTTGAGGAAGTGGTCCTTTAGGAATTGGAAAGGCGGTCTTAGGCAATGCATCCAAGCGACGGCGCATGTCTGTAACTTCGGCTGGGCGAAGGGCTTTTGGAAGTTTCTTAATCGTTTTTTGCAGTTCGCCAATAGTTAGCGCGCCTTCACCCACGATTAATTCATGGATTGGCACATTTGGCACATAGCGCATGTGTGCTTTGCGCTGCTCTGCAAGAAGAGCACCTGGCCTGCCACCCTCGCCAACAAGAATGATTCCTGGGCGACCAACGACACGGTGGGCAATATTTTGATTCTTATCAACGCCAACACCTTGAGTAATAAACCAAGCACCGCGCATCGCACTTAATACTGAACCGGCAGCACCAAGCTGACCTTCAATCGATGCATAGGCTGCTTTTTCAGCCATCTTTCCAAAAATAATTAGCGTCACAAGCAGCGCAACTGAAAATGCGGTGATACCCATCAAAATCTTTTGATCAAGCACAACACCAATTGCAAAAACTGCAGCAAAAACAGTAACGAAAATACCAAGTAATTTAATTGGCAGAGCTGGAATTTCAGCTTTGGCGAAACGGTAAGTTTCTAGAACTTGGTGGTACCAACGCTGTTTTTTAGGGGCGGTGTTTGTTGACATGCCTTTAACTTTAGACGGTCGTAGTGTTTCTAGCCTCAATGGCCTGCTGGTAGAGGCGGCCAGCCCGGTATGAAGATCGAACCAGTGGGCCACTCATCACACCAGCAAAGCCAATTTCCTTGGCATAGTCGGCTAGCATCACAAATTCTTCAGGTTTAACCCAACGCTCAACTGGGTGGTGGCGAAGCGATGGTCGCAAGTATTGGGTGATGGTCACTAAATCACAACCAGCCGCATTTAGATCAACTAACGCCTGCTTCACTTCATCGATTTCTTCACCCATACCCAAAATCAAATTCGATTTGGTAACTAGCCCATAATCACGGGCGGCCGTAATAACACCAAGTGAGCGTTCATAAGTAAAAGCTGGGCGGATTCGCTTGAAGATTCTTGGCACAGTTTCAATGTTGTGGGCAAAAACTTCTGGCTTGGAATCAAATACTTCTTTTAACAATTCTGAGTTGCCATTGAAATCTGGTGCCAGCATTTCAACACCACAACCAGGAACTGCTTCATGGATAGCGCGAATAGTTTCGGCATAAAGCCATGCGCCACCATCTTCAAGATCATCGCGAGCAACGCCAGTGACAGTTGCATATTTAAGTTGCATTGTTGTAACGGACTGCGCAACGCGACGCGGTTCGTCACGATCAAGGGGCTGTGGTTTCCCGGTATCAATCTGACAGAAATCACAGCGACGAGTGCACTGATCGCCACCAATTAAAAATGTTGCTTCGCGATCTTCCCAGCATTCATAGATGTTTGGACAACCTGCTTCTTGGCAAACCGTGTGAAGTCCGCCTGATTTAACAAGACCCATGATCTCGGTGTATTCCGGACCAGTTTTTAATTTGGTTTTAATCCAAGAAGGTTTGCGCTCGATTGGAGTTTGCGCGTTACGTGCTTCAATCCGAAGTAAACGTGGGCCATCAGATTTATCTAGATTGCCATCAGTTAAATACGGATCAGACATGGCTTAATTCTACGCTTGGCACGAGTGGATCAAATATTTGGTGAAGTTGTCCTGTAACTATTGGCAATACTTCTTGAATGGTTACCTCACGTCCCAGTTCATTTGAAAGCGTGGTCACTGACGCATCGGAAATTCCACAAGGGACGATCCGATCAAACCAAGCAAGGTCGTTATTGCAATTTAAGGAGAAGCCATGCATGGCAACTCCTTGGGCAACGCGAACACCGATTGCGGCAACTTTTCGATCAACAGTGTTGTCAACAATCCAAACGCCACTGCGTCCCTTGATGCGCTGGGTAGTTAAACCAAGTTCACTACAAGTATTAATAATGACTTCTTCAAGACGCCTAACATGGGCGATCACATCAAGCGCTGCTGGCAATCTGACAATCGGGTAACCAACTAATTGACCAGGTCCATGCCAAGTTATTTTTCCACCACGATCAACATCAACAACAGGTGTGCCGTCTTGGGGACGTTCGAAAATTTCAGTGCGTCTGCCTGCTGTGTAAACGGGTTCGTGTTCGACTAACAAAATTGTGTCTGGGGTAGTTCCGGCCACAACGCCGGCATGTATTTGCTTTTGGGTTTCCCACATTGCTTGATACCCAGAAAGTAATGAACCACCACCGTTTTGGGTAAGGGTTGAGCTTTCTATTTCAACGGGCACAGATGAAAGCCTATGCCAGTTAAAACATGGCTAAAAACCTCACTAAAGTCACTTTCGCTATACGCAAAATTGGGCTAGCGCACCGCATTTCAGGAAAGGGGATACCAGTAAATTAGGGTGAACGTAAAGAATTAATTCATTCATCCAACAAAACCTCTGGGGTAATCAAATGGCTACACACAGCCGTCGTCGCACTAAAGAAAAATCTGCTCGCAAACCACTTTGGCTAGCCATCATTTTGATTGTGGCTTGGCTTGGTGTTGGTGGAGCAACCGGACCACTATTTGGAAAACTTTCTAGTGTTCAGGAAAACGACAGTGCCGGCTTCTTGCCAAGTTCAGCTGAATCAACCAAAGCTGGCGAACTATCAATCAAGTTCGAAGACCAAGTTGACTCGGTTTTACCTGCGCTGATTATTTTCACCGGCGACATGAATGAAGCCACACTTGGAACGCTAAATGGATTTGCCCAGAGCATTCCAGGTTTTGAAGTTCCAAATAGCGGTGGCAAGACAATCGGTGACTATTTGGTTCAAAACGGATCGCTATTTCCAATCCCAGCGCCAGATAACAAGGCAGCAATTATTTCTTTCAATATTGCCGATGAAACCATTGCAGTGCCGCTTGAAAATAATGAACCTGCACTTCCAGTAATCGTTGAAACAGTTCGCGAAAAAGCTGCTGAGTTAACCGGTTTTGAATCACATGTAACAGGTATCGGTGGCATCTTGGCTGATCTCTTCGACAGCTTTGGATCAATTGACACAAGTTTGCTTGGCACAACTTTGGCAGTAGTTGCAATCATTTTGATTTTTGTTTATCGCTCACCAATTCTTTGGATCATTCCACTCTTTAGCGCAGTGTGGGCGCTATCTGTTGGTGGTGGCTTGGTTTACTTGCTAGCTAAGAATGACCTAATCAAACTTGATGGTCAGTCCCAAGGTATTTTGTCGGTTCTGGTTATCGGCGCGGCAACTGACTACGCGCTATTACTCATTGCCCGCTACCGCGAAGAACTACATCACTTCGATAGCCGCTACAAAGCAATGCGCGTTGCACTTCGTGGCGTAGTGGAACCAATTGTGGCTTCAGGTTTAACAGTTATCGCAGGTCTATTAGTACTGTCACTTTCTGATTTAGCTCAAGTTCGTGGCTTAGGTCCAGTTTCAGCAATCGGTATTTTGGCTGCGCAACTTGTGATGTTGACCTTGCTTCCAGCAATTTTGGTATTGATGGGTCGCTGGGTTTTCTGGCCACGCATCCCACGCCATGACGATGTTGATGAGAAATTAACCGGCCTTTGGTCAAAAGTTGCCAATGGCGTTGAAAAGCATCCAAAGCGTACCTGGATTTCAACCTCAGTTATTTTGCTTGGCGCTTTTGCGTTCGTCACCCAGTTAAACCTTGGTGGTCTATCTCAGACAGATGCTTTCTCAACTAAGCCAGACTCAGTTGTTGGTCTTGAAAAACTTGGTGAACATTTCCCAGCTGGCCAGGGTGATCCAACTGTGATCGTCGCGCCACAAGCTGACCAAGAAAAGATCACAAATGCTATTCAAAACCTTGAAGGCGTTTTTTCAGTAACTCCAAAACTGACTGGTCCGGCAATCCCTGGCATGCCAACACCAGAAGTTAAGTATGTTGATGGACTTGTTCGCCTCGATGTGATCTTGGATAAGCCAGCAGATTCACTAGAAGCTCAGAAGTATGTTCCAGGACTTCGCGCTGCAGTGCATGAAGTGAGCCCAGAAGCACTTGTTGGTGGATCAACTCCAATTCAGTACGACTTGCAACAAGCAAATACCCGCGACCGTAATTTGATTATTCCGGTTGCACTGCTTGTGATTGGTGCCATCCTTGCTCTACTACTTCGCGCCTTGCTTGCACCAGTAATTTTGATTGCCACAACAGTGCTTTCATTCGGTGCAACTCTTGGTATCTGCCACTTGGTATTTACTCACGTATTTGATTTCAAGGGCGTTGATGGATCCTTCCCACTCTTTGCCTTCGTCTTCTTGGTGGCATTGGGTATTGATTACAACATTTTCTTGATGACCCGTATTCGCGAAGAAGCTTTGAAGATTGGCACTCGCGCTGGTGTGACAAAGGGCGTAACCGTAACTGGTGGTGTGATCACATCAGCTGGTGTAGTCCTTGCTGCCACATTCGCAGTTCTTGGAACTTTGCCACTGGTATTCCTAGTTGAACTTGGATTCGCAGTTGCATTTGGTGTCTTGCTAGACACCATTGTGGTTCGAAGCCTTCTTGTTCCAGCGCTTACCCACAGCATTGGCAAGAAGATTTGGTGGCCAAGCCAACTAGCTAAAACTGGCAAAGACTAAGAGCGAAAGATTGCTTTGACTTCACGTTACATAGTTGCCTCAAGCGGTGGGTTTAATCAAACCGACCGCTGGGGCGTTATGTCACCAGGTGGAATCTTTAAGCGAGCACTTGAGCTAACAAATAAAACTCGTCCACGAGTTTTATTTGTAATGACTGCAAGTGGTGATGACAAAAACTACATTGCAACTAGCTACCAAGCGGTATCTTCGCTTTCAGTAGAAGCTGAGCACTTAGCGTTATTCACCCAACCAAATGTTTCAGTTGAAGAAGCATTTGGTCGAGCTGATTTAGTTTGGGTTGGTGGCGGGTCAGTTGCCAACTTGCTAGCTGTTTGGCGCTTACATGGTGTCGACCAGGCCGCAAAAGATGCTTGGGAACGCGGGGTAGTGCTTGGCGGGGTAAGTGCTGGCTCAATTTGCTGGCACGTTGGCGGACCAACAGATTCATTTGGACCAAAACTTGAAACAGTTACCAATTCACTTGGACTATTGCCTTGGGGTAATGGCGTTCATTATGACTCAGAAGCGCAACGCCGCCCGTTATTGCAGTCACTAGTTATAAATGAAACTTTGCCACTGTCTTATGCAACAGATGACCATGCGGGCGTTGTTTATTCAGGAATTGATCCAGTTGAAGTGGTTATCGATACCCCAGATTCAAAAGCTCGTGCTTATAAAGTAGAAAAAATTAATGGGGAAGTTGTCGAGACAACACTTAATCCAGGTGCAATCAATTAATTACTAAAGACTGTCGGCAAGTGCAGCTTCAGCAGCAACTCGACCACTTCTAAACGCACCATTGATGGATGAAACAGCGCGGTAATCCCCAGCAACATATATTCGATCACCAAGGCGTGGATTTTGTTCTAGTTCATGCGGGGCAGTCATGGCAGGCAGGGCATCGGGAATAGGATACGTTGCCACGTGCTGCCAGTTAACGGTTGGCGCTTTATAAAGCCAAGCGATGTGCTTTCGAACTAAGTTTTCCATCTCAGCTGAATGATGCACTCCAAGAACAGAACTTGAAATAAGAACGCGACCATCACTTGCATAAGTTGGCGCAGCACTTGAAATAGCAACCGTATTAACTACTGGCCTTGATGGATCGGCAAGAGTGTTGTTATAACGCTTGCCATCAACAACTAAGGTGCCATTGCCATCTGTTAATTCTGATGCATCACAATCAGCCAAATGGTAATAAGTTGTGACCGCATGACCTGCTGGAACTTTAATGCCTGGAAGTAATCCAGCAGCGCTTCTAGCATTAGCGGCAACAATTACGGCGCGACAATTAATCGAACCTTCATTTGTTTCAACTACACCTGGCTTCACGCTGTTAACGGTGGTGTTTAACTGAACGCTCCCAGCGGGAAGCTGCGCTGCGAGTTGCCTTGGAATTGCATGCATTCCACTAGCAGGCACACCTGGTTTTCCTTGAATAAAATTCTTGAGCACAACATCAAAAAATCGCTTGGAGGTTGCCAAGTCATCTTCTAAAAAGACACCTGCCAAAAATGGACGCAGTGCTTTTTCAGTTAAGTCTTTGCCAAATGTGCGGCGAAGGAACTGATCAGTTCGCTGATCAAACTTTGTGAAATCTTGTTTTCCAAATGCATTGGCAAGTGCGTATTTGGCAAACTTCAACTTCTTACTAATTGGTCCAACTGGAGCCAGCATAGAATCAACGGCCCAGGCTGGCTCATGCCTTGGATCTGCAATTTTATATTGGCGGCCATCAATTGAAACGATTAAGCCAGGAGTTAAAGATTTAACATCAAGTGATTTCAGATCAAGAATTCTTGCGCCTTCATCGTATGCCGGGTTATAAAGCGCAAAGCCACGATCAAGAGTCAAACCATCAACGCAATCGGTGCGAACGCGACCACCAATTTCATCACTGGCTTCAACGACACAAACACTTTGACCGGCAACCGCAATTCGGCGAGCTGCAGCTAAACCAGAAAGCCCGGCACCAACAACAACTACGTCAACTTTTGCAGGCAAATTGCTCATAAACTCGTGTTTTCTTAAAGTGTTTTGATGGCACTAACGATATCAGGGTCGCTGAAATTAAACCCCGATGACATCAAAACGTTAGGTAAAACTCTGGTGCTTCCCAAAACTTCTTGAGAGAACTCACCTAAAACAATTTTGAGAGCAATTGCTGGAACTGGAAGTAGGGCAGGGCGGCGCAAAACTTTTGCCATAGCTTTAGTGACTTCACGATTTGTTGCTGGATTTGGCGCAGTTAAATTAACAGGGCCGTGAATATCTGAGCGATCCATTAAAAATTTAATCGCAGCGATTTCATCGCGTAGTGAAATAAAGGACCAGTATTGCTTGCCATTTCCAAGCACACCACCAGCGCCTAATTTAAAGATTGGCAAAATCTTGGCCCAAGCACCACCATTTTTTGCAACTACAAGTCCGGTTCGAATGTTAACTACGCGAACGCCAGCTAATTTGGCTGCGTCTGTTGCTTTCTCCCAAGCAACAACCACATCGGCTAGAAAGCCAGTTCCAGCATTTGATCTTTCATCAACACTGCGATCAGCAGTATCGCCATAGAAACCGATAGCACTTGCGTTAATTAAAGTCTTTGCTTTGATGTGGACTGCAGCAATGGCAAGCGTTTGGGTTGACTGAACCCTTGAATTTAATATTTCTGCTTTGTATTTCTTAGTCCAGCGATGATCACCAACGCCTGCGCCGGCAAGATTAATGATTACCTCAACGCCTTGAAGCGCAGTTAAATCAACTTCGCCAATGGCGGGGTTCCACTTGATTTCGGAGGCTGCTTTCGGTTCGCGGCGAACCAAGCGAAGTACTTCATGACCATCGGTGCGCAGTTGTTCAACTAGGGCAGTGCCGATTAAACCTGAAGATCCTGCAATGGCAATTTTCATGAATTACTTTGCCTTTCCGCCTGAAGTGCTGACTTAAGTTCTATAAACCTAAGTCAGCTTCAAATGCGCCCTCTTCTAAGCGTGCCTTGATCGCACTTAAGAAGCGAGCTGCATCTGCGCCGTCAACTAAGCGGTGATCGTAAGTAAGGGCTAGGTAAACCATTTGACGTACAGCGATTACATCAGCACCACTTGAATCAGTAACCACAACTGGACGCTTAACAACTGCGCCAGTTCCAAGGATTGCTACCTGTGGTTGGTTAATGATTGGGGTATCAAATAGTGCGCCGCGGCTACCAGTGTTTGTAATGGTAAATGTTCCGCCACTTAATTCATCTGGAGAAAGCTTGTTTGTGCGAGTGCGTTCTGCTAGATCGTTAATCTTGCGAGCAAGACCTGCGATATTTAGGTCACCAGCATCACGGATAACTGGAACCAAAAGACCACGTTCAGTATCAACTGCGATTCCAACATGTTCAGCATCGTAGTAAGTAACAGTATTTTCAGCCTGGTTCATTGAAGCGTTAACGGTTGGGAATTGCTTTAGTGCTTCACAAGCTGCTTTAGCGAAGAACGGAAGGAATGAAAGTTTCACACCTTCACGTGATTCAAATGCACTCTTTGACTTGTTGCGAAGGGCAGCAATGCGGCTAACATCCACTTCAACAACAGAAGTTAATTGGGCTGATACTTGGAGTGATTCAACCATTCGTTCTGCGATAACAGTGCGAAGGCGAGTCATCTTTTCAGTCTTGCCGCGAAGTTCAGCAGCCTTGGCACTTACTGCAGATGAACTGCCTGCTGGCGCAACATGCGGCTTACTTTCAACTGGACGATCACTGGCGAGCTTTACTGGGGCCATTGATGGGCTAGTTGCAGTCACATCTTCTTTGCGAATACGTCCGCCAACGCCAGTGCCTTTAACCTGGCTTAAATCAACGCCAAGTTCAGCAGCAAGTTTGCGAACGATCGGTGTTGCATAAGCATCTGAGTTATTAACTGCAGATGGCGAAGTCTGTACTGGTGCGCTCGGTACTGCAGCAACTGGTGAAGGGGCTGGAGTAGCCGCAGGAGCAGGTGCACTTGGTGTCGGAGCACTTGCACTAACCGCGCCGGATGCGCCGATTAAACCTAGTTGGCCACCAACTTGGGCAACGCCATCTTCACCAACAGTTATTTCAAGAAGTACACCTGAAACTGGTGATGGAATTTCGGTATCAACTTTGTCGGTAGAAACTTCAAGCAGTGCCTCATCAGCAGCGACGTTGTCACCAACAGCTTTTAGCCAACGAGTGACAGTTCCTTCAGTAACACTTTCACCAAGTGCTGGAAGCAGAACTGCAGTTGCTGCGCCACTAGCAGCTGGACTTGCAGCAGCAGCCACTGGAGCAGCAGCCACTGGAGCAGCAGCCACTGGAGCTGCGGCAACTGGTGCAGGTGCTGGAGTTTCAACAGGGGCAGGAGCAGCAGGTGCTGGAGTGCTAGCAGGAGCACTGGCGCTATCAGCGATCACACCAAGTGCGCCGCCAACTGGGACAACTGCATCTTCGCCAGCAAGGATTTCAGTAAGCACACCCGAAACTGGTGATGGGATTTCGGTATCAACTTTGTCGGTTGATACTTCAAGTAATGCTTCATCAGCGGCTACTGTGTCACCAACGTTCTTTAGCCAACGAGTTACCGTTCCTTCGGTAACACTTTCACCAAGTTGTGGCATCGAAACAGTTGTACTCACTGTTTAACACTCCTTAAAGGTTGGACTTAATTCTTTTTGGTTAAGCGTGGGCGTGAAGTGGTTTTCCAGCAAGAGCTAGGAAAGCTTCACCAAGAGCTTCGTTCTGAGTTGGGTGGGCGTGCACAAGTGGGGCAACATCTTCAGCGGTTGCTTGCCAGTTGTAAATAAGTTGTGCTTCACCGATTAATTCACCGACGCGAGCGCCAATCATGTGAACACCAACAACCGGGCCATTCTTTTGGCGAACTAGTTTGATGAATCCAGCTGTGCTCAGGATTTGGCTCTTGCCGTTTCCACCCAAGTTGTATTCGTATGATTCAACTTCGCCAAATTTTTCTTTAGCTTGGGTTTCGGTGTAGCCAATTGAAGCAACTTCAGGTTCACTGTAAGTAACGCGCGGGATTCCTGATTCATCGATTGTGCGAGGGTTTAGACCAGCGATTTCTTCAGCCACGAAAATACCTTGCTGGAAACCACGGTGGGCAAGTTGAAGGCCAGGAACAATGTCGCCAACTGCGTAAATTCCTGGAACATTTGTTGCCAAACGTTCGTTAGCTAATACAAAGCCACGATCCATGTTGATGCCTTGTTCTTCAAAGCCCATTCCAGTTGCGCGTGGACCACGACCAACAGCAACTAGAAGAAGATCAGCACTTAGAGTTTCGCCATTTTCAAGTGTGACTGTGACACCTGAATCACTTTGAGTAGCACTTTGGAATTTAACGCCAGTTTTAAAGTTGATGCCGCGCTTACGGAATGAGCGCTCCATGGTCTTTGATACTGCTTCATCTTCAGCTGGTACTAAGCGAGGTAAACCTTCCACCACAGTCACATCGACGCCAAATGACTTCCAAACTGATGCGAATTCAACACCAATTACGCCACCACCAAGAATGATCGCACTTGCTGGAACATAATCCATCACTAGTGCCTGATCGCTAGTCATCACGCGACCTGCGATATCTAAACCAGGAAGAGAGCGAGCATAAGAACCAGTTGCTAGAACTATGTTCTTGCCTTCGTAGCGCTGACCATTAACTTCGATTGCATTTGGCGCAACCAGGCGACCAGTGCCTTCAACATAAGTAATGTCGCGGCTCTTCACTAAACCTTGCAGACCTTTGTATAGACGACCAATAACGCCATCTTTGTATTCATTGACTTTTTTCATGTCAATGCCATTGAAAGTTGAATGAACGCCGTAGTGCTCACCTTCGCGAGCAGTGTCCGCTACTTCAGCAGCATGTAATAGCGCTTTAGTTGGAATACAGCCACGGTGTAAACAGGTGCCACCAAGTTTGTCTTGTTCAATTAGAACAACAGATAAACCAAGTTGTGATGCTCTAAGTGCGCAGGCATAACCGCCGCTTCCGCCACCCA
>JBEGTB010000010.1:0-3809 GCA_041179585.1 Actinomycetota bacterium | reverse complement strand
TTCTACTTTGGTGAAAATGATCACGGCACAATTTTCCCTGGCCTTGCACCACTTGTTGCTGTTTATGGCGACATCGATGCACGTGCAATGGCTTCAATTCCAATTGATGGTCACAACGGCATAGTTCGTGTTGGACGTTATGGTCCATACCTGGAACGCGGCGAAGGTGAAACTTTGCAACGCGCAAACATTCCACCAGATTTAGCACCTGATGAAATGACAGCTGAAAAAGCTGAAGAACTTTTTAATGCCCCTAAAGCAGAACGTGAATTAGGTATTGAACCTGACACCGGCATGATGTTGATGGTTAAGACCGGACGTTTCGGTCCTTACTTCACTCAAGTTCTTCCAGAAAATTCAAAGAAGTCTGCAAAAGCTCGCACTGCTTCACTTTTCTCAACAATGACCGTTGAAGATGTGACGCTTGAAGATGCATTAAAGATGTTTTCACTTCCACGTGAAGTTGGAATCGATCCAGAAAGCGGTGAACCAATCACTGCACAAAATGGTCGCTACGGCCCATATTTGTTAAAAGGTAAAGATTCCCGCACGCTTCCATCTGAAGAATCAATTTTCACCTGCACACTTGAAGAAGCACTGGCTCTATACGCGCAGCCAAAGATTCGTCGTGGCCGTGGTCAAGCAGCCGGTCCACTTAAGGTCGTTGGTACTGATCCATCAACAGGTAAAGAAGTTGTGGTTCGTGAAGGTCGCTTTGGCACTTACGTAACTGACGGTGAAACAAACGCATCTCTTCGAAGTGATTCAGTTGAAACTATCTCGATTGAACGAGCTTCTGATTTACTTGCTGAACGTCGTGCTGCTGGTCCATCACCAAAGAAGGCAACTGCCCGAAAGTCAGCTAAGAAAGAAGCCGGAACAAAGGCGCCAGCTAAAAAGAAAGCAGCTAAGAAATCTGCTGCCAAGAAAAAAGCTGCTAGCGCAAAATAGAGTTTTGTGATGACCGGATTTTTTATCGCGATGGAAGGTGGCGAAGGCGCGGGTAAATCCACGCATTCAAAGCGCCTAGCTGCCTGGCTTGAATCTCAAGGTTATGAAGTTCTTTTAACCCGCGAACCAGGCGGCACACCAACAGCCGAAAAGATTCGCAATATTTTGCTGGATCCAGAAATCGTGGATATGCCAGATCACACCGAAGCTTTGTTGTTCGCAGCAGCTCGTGGTGATCATGCACAAAACAAAATTAAACCTGCGCTTGACCGCGGTGCTGTAGTAATTTGCGATCGATACATCGATTCTTCGGTTGCCTACCAAGGCATCGCAAGGGGACTGGGCGAAGAACAGATTAGAAACCTAAGTGTTTGGGCAACAGAAAATTTGATTCCGGATTTCACTATTTATATGGATGTTCCAGCTGAAGATGGGGAACAACGCATGGATGGCACAGATCGAATGGAAATTCAATCACGTGAATTTCATCATGCTGTGCACCAAGCATTCCGTGACATGGCTGCAAAATCTGGCAGGCCAAATGTTTTGATTGATGCAACCAAAGAAAAAGAAGACGTTGAATTAGCAATCCGTGAAGCTGTTCTGGCGGTGCTACCTAAGAAATGAGTGTTTTTGATTCACTCATTGGTCAAGATGATGCAGTTGCGCAATTAACTAAAGCGGCAGCTGATGCTAAAAAAATTGTTTTAGGTCAAAGTGATTCCGGAAATGCGATGACGCATGCCTGGTTAATCACTGGTCCTCCAGGAAGTGGGCGAAGCACAAGCGCTTTAGCTTTCGCAGCAGCCTTAGTTTGTTCTCAAGGAGGTTGTGGAACTTGCGTTGATTGCAAAAATGCAATGGCTGGAACTCATGTTGATATCGAACATATCGTTCCTGAAGGTTTAATTTATTCGGTTGAAGATACTCGCTCTTTAATTGAACGTGCTGCCCTTGCACCAAGCCGAGCCCACTGGCATGTAATCGTAATTGAAGATGTTGATCGTTTTAGAGCAGAAGCGGCATCTACTCTTTTGAAAAGTTTGGAAGAACCACCACCTGCTACAGTTTGGTTGCTGTGCGCTCCAACATCTGATGATGTTTTTGAAACAATTCGGAGTCGATGCAGGCAAGTAGTACTGAACACCCCTTCACTTGATTCAATTTCTCAGCAACTAACTGCCAGATACGGAATAGATCCAAAAATGGCAAAGTTTGCCGCTAGGGCTGCTCAAGGTCACATTGGACGAGCCCGAGCACTAGCAACTGATAGTTCAGTACGCGAACGTCGCGATGAAATACTGGATATGCCATCACGAGTTAATTCAGTTGTTTCCTGTTTTGAAATGGCTGCTGCGATTGTGGCCAATGCCAATGCCGACACAGATGCAATCGTTGAACCACTGGATTCTCAAGATGAACAAAACATCCGAACTGCATTCGGTGATGGAGCTGAAGGTTTCAAAGGCGTTGAACGCCAGATCAAATCTGCAGTTAAAGCCTTAGAAAAACGATCGAAAGATCGCAGGCGTCGAGTATTAAGTGATCAATTTGATCGAGTACTTCTTGATTTAACTGGTTTTTATCGCGATGTTTTGGTTGTGCAATCGGGTGCAAACTTAGAACTAATTAATGAAGAACATCGCGCCAAAGTTGAGAAAGTTGCCGCTACTAGCACTTCTGAACAATCTTTAAAGCGAATCGATGTGATTCGAGAGACCCGCGACAATTTATTGGCTAACGTAAATCCAGTTTCAGCATTCGAATCAATGTTGGTAACTATGCGCAATCCAGCTTTACTAAATAGCGGAAGCGGCAATGCGTAGAATCATTGCAGCATTCATTGCTATTGTTTTATCAATTACTGCATTTGTTAGTTTTCAAGAAGTTTCTCCGCAAGGACCAAGTGCTGCAGCTACGCCATCAGCCAATCCAGCTAACCCAATGGATTTAACTGGGTTTTATACACAGGAATTAAATTGGTCAGACTGCGGTGATGGTTTTGATTGTGCGAACATGGCAGTACCACTTAATTATGAAAAACCATACGAAAAAGTTATTTCAATTTCTGTTGTTAGATTAAAAGCAGACGAAAATACTTTAGGTTCACTTGTATTAAATCCTGGTGGCCCAGGTGGAAGTGGGATTCAATATGCAAGAGCTGCTGAGTGGGTTGTTAGTCCGCAGATTTTAGAAAACTACGACATTGTTGGATTTGATCCACGTGGTGTTGGCGAAAGTACACCAATTAAGTGTTTAACTGCGCAGGAAACTGATGCTTATATCGCCTCAGATGGAACGCCAGATGATCAAACCGAACTGCAAGAATCTATAAAAATTCTTACCGATTTTGGGAAGGATTGTTTAGTTAATTCACCAGACCTTGCTGGTTTTGTTGACACTGAAAGTGCCGCGCGAGATATAGATATTTTGCGTGAAGCTCTAGGCGATAAAAAATTAAATTGGCTCGGTAAAAGTTACGGAACTTTTCTGGGCGCCACCTATGCTGACTTATTTCCGCAAAATGTAGGTCGAATGTTGCTAGATGGTGCGATTGATCCAAAACTTTCCAATCTTGAATTATCAAAAGGTCAGGCAATTGGTTTTGATGACGCGCTTGTTCGCTTTGCCCAAAATTGTTTAACAAAATCAGACTGCCCGCTTACTGGAACTGCACAAGATGGTGTTGCCCAAGTTCAAAAGATGCTTGATGATCTTGATTCAAATCCCAGAACACTTAATGATGGACGTCAATTCACTCAAGCTATGGGAGTTCTTGGGGTTGTTGGTGGCTTATATGACGTCACCTACGGATGGACCAATCTAAGAGTCATGCTTACTAAGGCATTTGAAGGTGA
>JBEGTB010000009.1:0-8648 GCA_041179585.1 Actinomycetota bacterium | reverse complement strand
GATAAAGACGTCTATTAAATAGTCAAGTCGATTACTTAAACCAACAAACCAATTTTCTTTTTCAAGATTGGTTCGCACTGATTCATTTAAACCACCAGGAGTTTCATGTTTAACAGTTTGGACGGCTAGATTTTCTGGATTAATGTGGTTTGCTTTGGTGCCAATTGCTTCAACAAGTGAAGTTGCATAACGAGTACTTGTTTCGAAATCAATTCCTTGATCTTGAATCCAATTTGCGATCGTGTTAGTTAAATTAAATAGTGTCGACATTGAAGCTGAGGCAGCACTAAAAATTGGAATTAAAGTTTCATCTTTTAATTCAACGATGTCACCTAGGCCATTCAGTAACTTAGAAATTTCTGCAATCGGTGGGCAAATAACAATTGGCCCTTTTTTAAATTCAATCATTGGAAGTGGAATTAGCTGAGCCACTTTTGTTGCTGGGGCAATTAATTTGGCTACATGCGATGGCGCTTTACCAGCAGCCATACTTGCGATTATTTGATCTGCTCGGAAATTTAATTGGGGCAGTAATTCATCAACTTGCGTTGGTAATACGCCAATCATGACTAAATCAGATTGATCAACAGCTTCTTGATTTGATTCGCATTGAATGAAATTTTCATACTTGGCACTTAGCTTTGCTGAGCGATCACTTGATCTTGGCGATAAATAAAAAGTATGTGCTCCAGGATTCACATCTTCAATTGCAAGGGCAACATCACTAGTAATTGCACCAACGCCAACAATGCCAATTTTCATAGTTGATTCTCTCGCACAAAAAATCTAATTAACACTCACCTATTAATTACAGGTAATCTCTTTCACGGAGGATTCGCCTAGTGGCCTATGGCGCTCGCTTGGAAAGCGGGTTGGGTGCAAGCCCTCAGGGGTTCAAATCCCCTATCCTCCGCCAGACTTTTTATCCGCCGTAAACGTGCGGTGCCAAAACAGCAACTTCACGAAGGTTTCGGTAACGCTCGGCATAATCCAAACCAAAACCAACAACAAATTCATTTGGAATATCAAAGCCGATGTAACGTGCATTCACTTCAACTTTGATTGCATCAGGTTTGCGCATCATGGTCATCACATCAATTGCAACTGGACCACGTGACTTTAGGTTTTTAATTAACCAAGAAAGCGTTAGTCCTGAGTCAAGAATGTCTTCAACGATTAGAACGTGACGACCAGTCAGATCAATATCTAAATCCTTAATAATGCGAACAACGCCACTTGATTTTGTTCCAGAACCGTAAGAACTAACAGCCATGAAATCGAATTGAACTGGAATTGAAATTGCGCGAGCTAAATCAGCCATCACCATTACAGCGCCTTTAAGGACACCAACAAGTAGTAGTGGTTTATCTAGGTTTGCGTAATCTTGATCGATTTGCGCAGCGATTTCTTTGATGCGAGTTTGCATCTGTTCTTCAGTGAGTACAACGCTAGTTAGTTCATTACTAATTGATGCTGCGTCCACGAGAACTCCTAGTTATGGCTTGTAGAAGACAAGTTTGCCAGACTCTCTTTTCACATTCACTTGGCCTGGCAGATTTAGCGGACCTTGACCCTTCCAATTGGTAATTAGATTGTCAATGGAAAGTATGTGCTCGCGGGATAAGTCATTAACTAATGCGCCACCGGCAATGGCTAACTGGCGAAGAACTCTAGTTCTAACTGCTTTTGGCAGTACTTCCAAAGTTTCAATTCCGATATCCCCAGCATCCAAAATCATTTTGGCGTAAGCGTCCAGCGCATCGGCATCATCGCGAAGCATGTCAGCTGTGCGGCCCAGTGCTTCAGTGATTCCTGGACCAATTTCTTTTTCAAGTACCGGCAAGACTTCTTGACGAACTTTAACCCTGGTGAAATTTAAATCGGTGTTATGTGGATCGTCATAGGTTGGAAGATCACTCACCGTGCTTCGAACTAATTCTCGGGAAAGTTCTAAAAATGGGCGTCGATAAATTCCATCAACACTTCGCATCCCAGAAAGTGATCTAGCACCTGATCCCCTGGCTAAACCAAGTAATACTGTCTCAGCTTGATCATCAAGTGTGTGGCCTAATAAAACTGCCTTGACGTTATTTGATTTAGCGAAGTTTTCAAATGCTGATCGTCTGGCATTGCGTGCAGCAGCTTCAAGGCCACCGCTGCCACTGCCAGTTTCAACTTTTACTGCAATAACTTCAGCATCGTCAGCGCCAAGATCTTTTGCAATCTGCCAAGTTTTCTGGGCAACTTGCCCAGAACTATCTTGAAGCTGGTGATCAATGATCACCGCTGAAACTTGTAGAGATTTTTCATTACCTACATGAACTGCAGCTTTCAATAAAGCAACGCTGTCAGCCCCACCACTAACGCCAACAGCAATGTGATCACCTGGCTCTAGGTCAGCAAGATTTGCCAGCAATGCTGATCGCAAATCTAGGTGGATCATGAGTAAGGGTTCCTTAAAGTAGACTGACCTATTAATAAAGCGTATAGATATTGCATAAAGATAGAAATCGCAAAGAAAACTGGATTGGTGGAGCAGCGTGGCACTCGAATTCGATGTACTTATTGAGATTCCTGGTGGAAGTCGCAATAAGTATGAAGTTGATCATGAATCTGGTCGTCTTCGCTTAGATCGCATGCTTTTCACGTCAACTCGCTACCCAAGTGACTACGGCTTCATCGAAAACACACTTGGTCAAGATGGTGATCCACTTGATGCACTAGTTCTAATTGATGAACCAACATTCCCAGGTGTTCTCATCCGTTGCCGCGCGATCGGAATGTTCCACATGCGCGATGAAGCTGGCGGCGATGACAAGATTATGTGTGTTCCAGCTCATGACATCCGCAAGAATCACTTGCAGGACATCACAGACATTCCAGAATTTGATCGCTTAGAAATTCAGCACTTCTTTGAAACTTACAAAGACCTTGAGCCAGGTAAATCAGTTGAAGGTGCCCACTTCGAAGATCGTGCTTCAGCTGAAGCTGAAATCTTGGCTTCCTTTGAGCGCTTAAAAACTCAAGGTCACTAATTATTTAACGTTTGCTGGCGCGCCAGATAACAAACGATCGACAACCTGCTTTGCGCTCCAGCCCTCTGGGTGAGCTTTAAGCATTGATTCAACATCAGTTGTGGTCGATCCAAGAGTTAAAAGTGGTGCTTCGTGATAACCATCGGCGCGTTCTTGCCCAAGACCAATTGAAGCCATCAATCCATTACACAAACAGATACGTGCACGAAGATCGTCTTCTTCCCCACCCTTTTTAATAAAAGGTGCATCTGGTTCAGCTGCGCATCGGTAAGTTACTTTGCCCGCATCATCGATGTGACTTGAGCGCAAATATCCAAGATCGCAAAGACGTGGACGTGCTTGGTAAGTAGATTCTTCGCCAACAGTTCCTGGAAGTTCAACAACCTTGAATGGGAAACCAGTTGGCGATGCGCGGTGGTCAGTTCGAACGCGAAGATTGCCATTACGCGCAGCATCAAGCATTTGTTTACGGTATTTATCAAGTAATCCAGAGTCATTTGAAAGTGCGAAAAGTGAACCAACCTGAACACCTTGGGCGCCAAGAGCAAAAGCTTCAGTTACTGATTCAGGTGTTGAACGGCCACCAGCTAACCAAAATGGCAAACCAACATCAGCGATCTTTTGGAAGTTTGGTTCATCAAGTGGGCCGTACCCGGTTTCAGTTTCTTGCATGCGACGTGGCGGTGCGTTGTGACCACCAGCTGAGTGATGTTCAACTACGAAACCATCTGGTCTAGTTTCCTCGTTACGCGCTAAATAAGAAGCAAGAACTTCTGCGGTAACGATTGCAAGGAATGCAGGTTTGTTTAATTTAGGGGCTGCGCCAAAAACTTCTTGTGGATTAAACTCAAGTACTGGTGCATCTACACCAGATGGTCGCTCTGAATCAATACTCAAATGTCCTGGCTTGCCATCAGCGAAATCACGAATAAGTTGTGGGATCTCGCGTGGAATACCAGCACCCATCAAAATTGCATCGACACCAGCAAGCATCGCGCCATAAAGTGCGGCAGGTGTTGCAGTCTGTAATTTTTCTAGAAAGTTAATTCCAACTTTGCCTTTTCCAGATTGTTTGGCTAACCAAACTTCAACAAAGTTTGCGGCAACTGAAAGTTGATCATGTTCAGTGTGTGGCTTGATCGTGATTCGTCGCATCGGGCGATACGGCTGGCCGTGACGACCTTCTGGTAAATAAAAAGTATCCAGAATATGCTGGGCCACATCTTGGTAAGGGAAAGCTGCTAGTGCGCGGCGCATGTGTCCGCCCTGATCGCCATCTTGCAATCTGCGAGCTACGACAGTTTCTAATGCAGTTCCAGAAACAACACCTAATTGACCTTCACTAGAAACTGCATAAGCAAGTTGCCATGATGAAACAGCAGCGCCCATGCCACCTTGAATAATCGGGGGTAAGCCCAGTTGATTCATAACTGCTCCAGCTAACTAAAGGTTTATTTTGTCGTAACCTACGCTAGCGTAACCTACGCAACCGTAGGTTGTCACAATTTCGGGCTAAAACGCCCGAGTTAAACAGTTTTTTCGGGTTCTTTGGCTTCTAGTTTTCGCACACTTGGGAAAGCAAGGACAGCCAGAACCGTTATCCCAATAACAATTCCCAAAGTAACCAGCGTTTGGCTTACCCCATACCGCTCAGCAGCTGGTCCGGCTAAAACTAGGCCAAGTGGCGCCAGGGCTAGTGAACCAAACGCATCGTAAGAACTAACTCTTGAAAGAGATTCACGCGGGATGTGTGTTTGCAAAGCGGTCTGCCAAAGAATCATAAATAGATCCATGCCAATTCCGCATAAAAATGCAGTGAACATAATGATCCAAATATTGTCTGTTAGCCCCATCGTCACAATAAATAACACCATTGCGCCTTGCGCACCCATACCAAGTATGAGTGGGTGTTTTGGTCTAACTCGCATTGCAACTAGCACGCCAACTGCCATACCAATTGAAAGTGATGCAAGCACCCATGACCAAGGTCTCGGGCCGTCAAGATTTAGCTTTGCGTTGTAAGGACCAAGAACTGCAAATACTGATTCAATACCCATTGCAATGATGGTGTAGCTCAATACAACGATCACTACCCATTTTCTGGAAGAAAATTCGCGCCAGCCATGAACTAAGTCATCGTAAACCGAAGGTGAGTGTTCATTTGATTCACGTTGTTTACCAAATTTTCTTAATCGCAAAACTAATAAACCAGCAATTAAAAATGTGAATCCATCAATCAAAATTGCTAAGCCTGAACCTAAGAATGCAACCATCGCACCACCGGCAACAATGCCAATGATATTCATAAAGTTTGCGCCAAAGCTAACCACTGAATTTGCTTGCTGCAATTTTTCTTCTGGAACGACTTCTGGAGTTATGCCCATGAATGCAGGCCACCACAGAGCATTTAAGGTTCCTGCGACAAATGAAATAAAAATTAATTTGGTTACTGTTTGCTGGTCAGTTAAGAAAAGAATTCCACTTGTGATGATGAAAATACTCAGCAAAATGTCGGATACTCCAACAATTAATGCGCGGGGGAATCGATCGGCAACAACGCCACCAACCAACATGAATAGCACCAATGGGAAGAATAGGGCGCCTTGAACTTTACTCAAGTCACTAGCTGTCGCTCCAGGCAAACCAAGAACACCAAAAGCTAAAGCAACTGGCTGTAACCCGTTACCAAAATTGGAAACTACACGAGCAATAATCAAGCGCCTAAATGGCTTAATCACCCAAAGTTCTTTAAAGTCTTGCCAAATATTGTTTTTCATAATTTTCTAACTAGCGAGTTAGCAAACTCGCTTTAGGATCATTAACCCAATCAATCACACCTTGCCATGGTCCCCAAGCCGGATCGTCATCTGGTGACATATGGCCACCACCTTGATAAATGATTGTTGGAATATCTAACGGCGTGCCAAATGTTTCTTTCAGACCTTTTGGTAACCACGGATCAATATCGCCACCTATTAATAAGGTGACTTTCGCAGCTTGCCTAACAGCTTGGCCAACTTTTGGATCAGCCAGATCTACTTGGAAAGTTGAAGCTTCATCACATAAAGCAGGATCTGGCGGGGCAACCATAAGTACCCGGCTGACATCACGTGGCGCTTTGCCTTGCATGGACAAGTTAATCCAGGTTAAGCAGCCTAGGGAATGGGCGACCACAACTAATTCGTTTTGGTTAACTTCGGCCATTAATTCAAGTTCCCGAGTGACTACAGCAAGCCAATCTTCAAGAACAGGGAATTGGGTATTAGGTAATTGTGGGTAAGCAACCACATGACCTTGTTGGCGAAGACTTGCTGCCAACCGACGATGCCAATGACCAACTGGGCGATCATTACCCCAGCCATGGATGATTAGAACTCTCTTGGCACTCACAAGTAATGACTTTAGCAGCGACAGTATTTATAAAAGACCCGTAAAATCTTCGTATGACGCAGTACCAAATCACTTACTGGCAAGACTTGCCTTCGATGGTTGTAGCCAAACTTGACGACGAAACTGTAAAAGTTCAATTGGCCCAGCGTCTTCAAGAAGCAATAGATGAAGCTGCAATGCGTCTAGGTGCTTCAGATTCTGATGCTTATCTAGCTGGTTGGCGCAGAAGTGATTGGCTTGAAGCCGATGGCGATCCAACAACCGTTGCTGAGCAAATTAGCGCTGAACTTGAAAATGAATTTACGCAAGAAAAAATAACGCAATTTTTAGATCAACTAAATAGTTAGGAAAGACCATGGCAAACCTTTATGAATGGCTAGATACCGGTAACACCCTTGTTGGTGATGGTGCCATGGGTACTGCGCTTCAAAATCTTGGTCTGACAGATGGCGGCGCACCTGAACTATGGAACGTTGAACATCCAGATCGAGTTGCCTCAGTACTTGATGGATACGCAGCAGCCGGGGCAAACGTGCTAACCACAAATACCTTTGGTGGCACTCGTCCACGCCTTGTGATGCACAATCTTGAAGATCGAGTATTTGAATTAAATAAAGCTGGCGCAGAAGTTGCCCGCAAAGTTGCCGATAACTACAAAGACATCTTTGTCTTTGGTGATATTGGTCCAAGTGGTGAACTGATGGAACCAATGGGAACACTTACCCATGACAGCGCGAAAGAAATCTTTGCGGAGCAAATTAAAGGTTTAGTTGCTGGTGGCGTCGATGCAATCTTGATCGAAACTATGAGTGATCTTGAAGAAGTTCGCGCAGCAGTTGATGCTGCTCATGAAGTAGCTCCTGGCATGCCAGTAGTTGCAACTTTAAGTTTTGATACCAACCTTCGCACCATGATGGGCGTTAAACCAGCACAGGCAATTACGGAAATTGGTGCGATGGGTGTTCGCCTTGTTGGCGCTAACTGTGGTCGCGGCACAGATGAAATGCTCATCATTGCAAGAGACTTAGTTGAGTCTGCGCCAAGTGGTGTCTATGTATTTGTGCAATCAAATGCAGGTTTGCCACAACTAGTTGATGGTGAATTCATTTACACAGGCACACCTGCTGAAATGGGCGAGTTTGCAAGTGAAATGAAAGCGCTTGGCATCAAGGCAATTGGAACTTGCTGTGGTTCAAATAGCGAACACACTGCAGCCATTGCAAAAGTACTTAAGTAATCCTTAAGGCAAATTCTTGAGTGAACCATTTGATCATGATGATGATTCGCATCGTGACGCCTTAGGCCCTGGTGAGTTTTATCCAGTTGTTGGTGTTGGCCCACACCCAAAACCTTGGCCAACTGAAAAGCATTTTGATCCAGAACTATTAGAGTTTGGTGACAGGCGCAATGTTGTCGATAAATATCGTTATTGGACTGTTGAAGCAATTGTTGCTGATCTGGATAAATCCCGAAGCAAACTGCACATTGCAATTGAAAACTGGCAACACGATTTAAACATTGGCTCAATTGTTAGAACTTCGAATGCATTTAATGTTGCTGGGGTTCACATTGTTGGTAAGCGTGGTTGGAATAGACGCGGGGCAATGGTTACCGACCGTTACTTGCATCTTTTCCATCATCCAACAGTTGATGACTTCAAGGCTTGGTCTGTTGAAAATAATGTCCCAATCATCGGTATTGATAATGTGCCAGGTTGTCAGAATTTAGAAGAAGCAAAATTGCCTGAATCATGCGTTCTTTATTTTGGTCAAGAAGGCCCAGGTATGTCTGAAGAAGGCTTGGCTGCTTGCACGCAAATACTGGGAATTACTCAACTTGGATCAACTAGGTCAATGAATGCATCAGCAGCTGGAGCGATTGCTATTTACGCCTGGGCAATGCAACATTTGCACAATAAATAAGAGTTGCTTTTGCGATGAATATCGCAGAAGCAACTAATAAATTTCCTTACTTATTAGGGTAATCTGCAAATACCACTTGTGATTACGACGGAGTAATAATGGGCGACTCAATGGCACTTCGCTTAGGCGTTGGCTTAGCAATTTCAATTGTCCTTTTAGGTTTTTCAGCAAAACGTCTTTGGTTTTTAATTTCGCTGGTTAGAAGTGGTCAGCCAGCTGTTGGTCGTACTGCTGAACGTAAAAAGCGCGTAACTGCAGAAGTTACTGAAGTACTTGGTCAAAAGAAATTACTTGCTTGGAC
>JBEGTB010000008.1:0-8148 GCA_041179585.1 Actinomycetota bacterium | reverse complement strand
GTGATGCAGGCCCAGTTAAAGCAAGGGTTCGTCTGTTTATTGATTCACGTCGCACAGTTGGCGAAGTATTCGTCGTAGTTGCATTTTTAGTATTGGCGCTGGGGTTAATTAACAATGCTCAATTACAGTCGGTTGTTGTGTTCGCCTGGACTGCAGTATTGATCCTGGTAATTGTTGATACCACCATTGTTGGTTTCCTGTTGGCTCGCACACTTAAAAAAGAATTCCCGAATAAATCAGATCGCCGCGGCGCAATTACATATGGTGTCCTTCGCGCTTTACAGCTTCGCAAATTTAGAATTCCACCAGCACTTGTTGGTCCTGGCGGAAAACCAGTTAAGTCAAAAAAGAAGTAGTTCGAAATGGAATTTCGTTACCTAGGTAATAGCGGCCTTCGGGTTTCTGAAATTTCCTATGGCAACTGGATCACCCATGCATCCCAAGTTGCCGAAGACACGGCGATATCTTGCGTGAACGCTGCACTTGAAGCAGGGGTTAGCACTTTTGATACTGCTGATGTTTATGCCAATACCGAAGCTGAAGTTGTTTTAGGTAAAGCACTAAAAGGTCAACGCCGCGAATCACTAGAGATTTTTACCAAGGTTTACTGGCCAACTGGCCCACGTAAACATAATGATTCTGGGTTATCTCGCAAACACATCATGGAATCTTGTAATGCATCGCTAAAGCGCCTTGGCACTGATTATGTTGATCTTTACCAAGCACACCGCTTTGATGTTAAAACCCCCCTTGAAGAAACTCTGATTGCATTTGATGATTTGGTACGCCAAGGCAAAGTTCTTTACATCGGCTTTTCTGAATGGACTGCAGATCAAATTAAAGAAGCAGTCAAAATTGCTAATGATTTAGGGCTAACCAAATTCATTTCAAGTCAGCCACAGTATTCAATGCTTTGGCGAGTAATCGAGTCCAAAGTTGACCCAGTTTGCAAGAGCAATGGCATCAGCCACATTGTTTGGTCACCAATTGCCCAAGGCGTACTAACTGGAAAATATTTACCAGGCCAGCCAGTTCCTGCAGATAGTCGCGCTGCATCACATGAAGGTGGATCGGTTACCGATCGCTTCTTAAAAGATGACATCTTGGCTGCAGTTCAAAACTTAAAGCCGATCGCTACAGATTGCGGTTTAACGATGGCTCAGTTAGCTGTGGCTTGGGTTTTGCAAAATGACAATGTGGCCTCAGCAATTGTTGGCGCTTCAAAGCCAGCCCAGATAACTGAAGCAGCTAAAGCAAGTGGTGTGAAGTTATCCAGTGATGTAATGAAAGCCATTGATAAAGCACTTGGCGATGTGGTTGCAACGGATCCAAAGTTGACTGTTTCCCCTGATGATCGCCCGGTCTGGTAACACTCAAGCCAAATTGCTAGGCCAGCACTGTATTAATTAGGCGCTGTGCTAGGTTTGCCTAACTGCATTACCAGCGAAGTCCGGTGTAATCCCGGCGCTGTCCCGCAACTGTGATGTGTTTTAACCGACACTAGCCAGGTCGCCTGGGATGTGGATCGAAATGAAAACTCTCGAGGAAGAGTTCGTCGACTAACTCTTAATTAGTTTGTTCGCCGAGTTTTTCTTCGGCCACTATTTAGGAGATCAAATGAACAAAAAGTTCTTTGCTTTTGTTAAACCAGTGGCCGTTGTATTAAGCGTTATTGCATTGACCGCTTGTGGTGGAAATACCACGACGCAAGAAGATGCCAAAACAGCTGCAACTGCCACGTTCCCAGTAACTATCAAGAACAATGGCGCTGATGTTGTAATCAGTGAAAAGCCAGATGCGATTATTTCGCTATCCCCGACTGCAACCGAAATGCTTTTTGCAATTGGTGCTGGCTCACAAGTTATCGCTGTTGATGACCAATCAAATTTCCCAGCTGATGCGCCAAAGTCAGACCTTTCAGGTTTTACTCCAAACGTTGAAGCAATTGTTGCCAAGCAACCAGATCTTGTTGTGATCAGCAATGACATAGACAACTTGGTTGCTTCACTACAGGCAGCCAATGTTCCGGTCCTGCTTGAAACAGCTGCAACAAATCTTGATGAAACCTATGGGCAGATAACTGAACTTGGTTTGGCAACTGGTCAGGTCGAAGGCGCTAGCCAGACTGTGGCAAAGATGAAATCAGATATTGAATCTGCACTTGGCACACTTAAAAAACCAGCTACCCCGATCAGTTACTACCACGAATTAGATCCAACGTTCTATTCAGTGACTTCATCCACTTACATCGGTCAGCTTTACGCGCTAGCTGGTTTGGAAAATATTGCTGATGCTGCCCCTGATGCATCCAGTGGTTACCCACAACTATCAGCTGAATACATTGTGAAAGCTAACCCAGGATTAATTTTCTTGGCTGACACAAAGTGCTGCAGTGTTAATACCGCTGAACTAGCAAAGCGACCAGGATTTTCGGCTCTAGATGCAGTTAAGAATGGATCTGTAGTTGAACTTGATGATGACATCGCTAGCCGATGGGGTCCAAGAACTGCAGACCTATTCAAAGCAATCGTGGATGCTGTAAACAAGGTCGCTGCTTCTTAAGCAGTTAATGGCATGACGGCAATTGCGACAGTACGAAAGTTACCAAGTGCAACTTGGTTGCTAAGTGCTGTCGCAGTTGTCGTAACTATTGTTATTGGATTAAGTGTTGGCGCAGTTGCCATTCCACCAATGGACGCCTTTAAAGAAGTCCTTTCTCACTTAACAAATGGAAAAGTTGATAGTCCACTTTCTGAAACTGATTCCACAATTATTTGGAATCTGCGTTTGCCAAGAGTTTTACTTGCGTTAGTAGTGGGTGCGATGCTTTCTAGCGCAGGCTGCGCTTACCAAGGTGCCTTTCGAAACCCGCTTGCCGATCCATACTTATTAGGCGTTTCTGCGGGTGCTGGCCTCGGGGCAACAATTGTGATTTTCACCCGCTCTGAAAACTCTCGCTGGGAATTACCACTTGCAGCTTTTGTTGGCGCTCTCGCTGCAGTAATGCTCACCTATCTATTAGGTCGCTCCGCAATTGTTGGCAGATCATCAACTTCTCTAGTTTTGGCGGGTGTCGCAGTTGCCAGTATGTTGACCGCACTACAAACACTTTTACAACAGAGAAATACTGACAAAATTCGTGAAGTTTATTCATGGGTACTTGGCCGACTATCAACTGCTGGTTGGGGTGACTTAAAACTAGTTACGCCGTACATCCTTGTTTGTATTGCAGTTTTAATTCTTTATCGCCGAGTTCTAGACATCTTTTCTGTTGGTGACGAAGAAGCCCACACCATGGGCCTTGCAGTTGGAAAGGCCCGCGCAGCAATTATTGTTGCCGCCTCTCTTGGCACCGCAGCGGCAGTTTCGGTGACAGGGTTAATTGGATTTGTCGGCATCATTGTTCCCCACACTGTTCGCTTAGTTGTTGGGCACAGTTACCGAGCATTGCTTCCAATTGCCACAATTTTTGGCGGCGTGTTCTTGGTATTGGCCGATGTGATAGCCAGAACTGCATTGGCGCCTCAAGAAATTTCAATCGGTGTGGTCACCGCTCTAATCGGTGCACCGTTCTTCTTATTTATTTTGGGCTCAAGCAAGCACGGTTCGATCACATGACAACACTTAGCATTTCAAATCTAACTGTAAAACTTGGCGATAAAGATGTTGTTCAAGATTTTTCAGTTGAACTTTCGGTTGGCGATTGGGTTTGTGTAATCGGACCAAATGGTGCCGGCAAATCAAGCATGCTTCGTGCACTTGCCGGAATTGTTGAATCAACTGGTGAAATGCACATTGATCAAAAAGATCTTCGAAAATTAAATCAAAAATCCAGAGCTTGCTGGATTGCCTACGTTGCCCAAGAGCCAGTTATGCCCCAAGGCATGTCCGTTTTTAATTATGTGATGCTTGGCCGCACTGCGCATTTGAACATGTTGGCCACAGAATCACCAAGAGATGTTGAAGTAACAAATTATGTAATCGATGAAATCGGATTGCATGACTTTGTTGATCGTGATGTGGCAACTCTTTCTGGTGGTGAGCGTCAGCGAGTGGCTATTGCTAGAGCACTTGCCCAGGCAAGTCCGATTGTTTTACTTGATGAGCCAACCACTGCCCTAGATGTTGGTTACCAGCAAGATGTTCTTGAATTAATTGATCGTTTGCGTAAAGAGAAAAAGATTGCAGTCATTTCAACAATGCATGATCTAACTGTTTCTGGTCTTTATCCAGACAGGTTGATGCTTTTGGCTGATGGCAAAACTGTTGAACAAGGTGAAGCAAAATCAGTCCTTACTTCCGCCACAATCAAAGAGCATTACGGCGCTGCCGTAGATGTATTAGATAGCCCAAATGGGCCAATTGTTATCCCTGTTCGACCAAATAACTAACCTTGGGTTTTTCCCATCTTTTGCCCTTTCACAATATGAAACCCACTAGTTTTAACGATTAATTCACCTAGTGTTACTCGCCACGCCGTTTGAATTAAGTGACCATTTATATCAAGCGGGATATCGTGAATTGATTGTTCGCTTAAAGAGGCGGACGCAAAAAATAGGAGTAACACAAAATGCAGAATGCCCCAGCTCGGCTACTTGCTGAATTTCTAGGCGTTTTCTTCCTGTGCTTTTTTGGCATTGGTGCAATTACTAACGGTGCAGAACTAACTGGTGTTGCGCTAGCTCACGGTATTGCAATCTTTGTTGCAATTGCAGCTTTCGGACACATCTCAGGTGCACACTTCAACCCTGCAGTAACAACTGCACTTGCAGCAACAAAGCGTATTGCTCCAGTTGATGCAGTTGCATACATCGTGGCTCAACTACTTGGTGGCTTCTTAGCTGCTTCTGTTGCTAAGTACGCTTTTGGCACACTTGCTGGTGTTCCATCACTTGCTGCAGCAGCAACCTCAACTCAAGGTATTTTGATCGAAGCAATCGCAACATTCATCCTGATGATCACCATCATGGGCGTTGCTGTTGATAAGCGCGGATCATTCTCAACAGTTTCTGGTCTACCAATTGGTCTATCAATCACAGGTGGCATCATGTTCGCTGGTCCAATCACTGGCGCAGCTCTTAACCCAGCTCGTTGGTTTGGTCCTGCCCTTGTTGGTGGAGATCTAAGCAACGCAATCGTGTGGATCGTAGGTCCAATCGTTGGCGCGCTAATTGCTGCATTCGTTTACGATGCAGTTGTTAAGCCAGCTAAATAAATCTAATTAAAAAAGCCCCAGCACTTTTGTGCTGGGGCTTTTTTAATTCTTACTTACTTGGTACTTGGCGTAACAAACGGTGGCTTGGTTACAGTCACCGAAAGATCGCGACCACGAACATCAACGATTAGTTGATCGCCTTCGTTAACACCTGGTGAAACAAGTGCAAGCGCGATACCTTTTTGCAAAGTTGGTGAAAAGGTTCCACTTGTGGTCTCCCCGATTACTTCACCAGCAGCATTTTTAACCTGCATGTGACCTCGTGGAATACCACGATCATTTGCAAGCAGTCCAACTGCAACTCGCTTTGGACCAGCCTCTTTTTCTTTAACTAGCGAATCGCGGCCAGCAAATTTATCTTTCTTCCAGCCAACTGCCCAACCAATTTTTGCTTCAAGTGGTGAGATTGTTGGTGAGATGTCTTGGCCATGTAATGGGTAACCCATTTCAGTGCGAAGTGTGTCGCGAGCGCCAAGACCACATGGAAGTAATCCGAATGCATCCCCCGCTGCTAGTACTGCATCAAATAGCGCCGCTAATCCTTCGTTACCGATCACAATTTCATAGCCGTGTTCACCGGTGTAACCAGTGCGACAAACCGTAAGTGCATGACCATTCCAAGTTGCATCGGCAAACGCCATGTAATCGTGATCTGCAGGTAAGCCAAGTGCTTTAACTAATTCAGCTGACTTAGGACCTTGGATTGCCAAGATGCCTTGCTTCAGATGATTATTTTCAAGAGTTAACCCAGCTGGCAGGATTTTTTCTAGTTCAGCAACAACTGTTGATGCATTACCTGCATTTGGAATAAAGCGAACTTCAGTATCTGAAACCAAGTAAACAATTAAGTCATCGATGATTCCGCCATTTTCATTGCAAAACATTGAATACTGTGCTTGACCGGGCTTAATACGATCAAGATCATTAGCTAAAACTGAATTAGCAAAGGCATAAGCACCTTCACCTAAAATTCGAACTTTACCCATGTGCGAAACATCGAAAATGCCTACGGCATTTCGAACTGCAGTATGTTCAGCAACTGTTCCGGCGGTGTATTCGATTGGCATATCCCAGCCACCGAATGGTCCCATTTTTGCGCCTAGGGCGACGTGTTTTGAATGTAAGGCAACTTCTGGCATACCCCAACGCTACTAGTACCGTAGAGACATATCTTTTGAAGGAGTCCATCTCATGGCAGCAGAACCAAAAGTTGCAGGGTTAATACTAAAAGCTGGCAATCCACTTACCGCGCCGGTTGATGCCGTTGTTATCGCCACGACGACAGATGGCAAGTTTTCCATTTTTGCCGATGGGCTAACTAAGGCTGCGTCGACAAAGCTTAAAAGCGTTCTTGAATCTGTTGGTGCAACTGGCGCCAAAGATGAACTTGTTCGCATCCCTGCTACTGGCATCGCCAAATCAAAAGTAATTGTGGCTGTGGGTCTTGGCTCACTTAAGAAACCAATTTCCGATGAGCAACTTCGCCGTGCTGCAGGTAATGCCACCCGTAGCCTTGCTGGGTTTAAAAAAGTTGCAATGTATTTACCAGCTGAAAATCCAAGTAGTGCTGGTGCGATTTTAGAAGGTGCTGCTCTTGGTGCTTACACCTTCACCGATCACAAGTCTTCAACACTTAATAAAGCAAAGAGCCCCGTAACATCCGTGACTTTATTTACAAGTGAAGCAAACGCGAAGAATAAAGAATACAAAGCAGCCCTTGATCATGCCCGCACAATTGTGCACGCAATTCACTTTGCTCGCGATTTGATAAACACCTCTCCTCTTCACATGCCACCAGCACAAGTTGCTGCATCTGCCAAGTCACACTTGACTGGTACGACAGTTAAAGTTCAAATCCTTGATGAAAAAGCTTTAGCTCGTGATGGCTACGGCGGCATCCTTGGTGTTGGACAAGGTTCAAGTCGTCCACCAAGACTTATTCGAATGGAATACAAACCAAAAGGTGCAAAGAAACACATTGCACTTCTTGGTAAAGGCATCACATTTGATACCGGTGGTATTTCGCTTAAGCCACCAGCAAGCATGCATGAAATGAAAGCTGACATGTCTGGCGCAGCTGCTGTCATTGCAACTATCAAAGCGATTCATGATCTAGCTCTTCCAGTTTCAGTAACTGCATATGCAGCTTGCGCTGAAAATATGCCAGGCGGTGGCGCGCAGCGTCCAGGTGATGTGTTGACTACTTACGGTGGTCGCACAATTGAAGTATTAAATACTGACGCCGAGGGTCGCTTAGTGCTTGCAGACGTTCTGGTTCGTGCAGCTGAGGATGAACCAGATGTTGTTTTAGATATCGCAACCTTGACTGGCGCAGCTGTTGTCGCCCTTGGCCACCGCACTGCTGGTGTTATGGGTGATGATCATGTTCGCGATGCGGTGAAAGCAGCTGCGGACAAGGCTGGCGAAGAATTCTGGCCGATGCCGCTACCTGAAGAATTACGTGCACCACTTGATTCGATTGTGGCTGACATTGCCAACATCGGTCAGCGTGAGGGTGGCATGCTTTCAGCTGGTTGGTTCCTAAAAGAGTTCGTAGCCGATGGTCTGCCATGGGCCCACTTAGACATCGCAGGACCTGCCTACAACTCACAAAGTCCGCACGGCTACACCCACAAAGGTGGCGTGGGCTTTGGAATCCGCACCATGGTCACCTTCGCCAAGGACGTTATATCCGGTGTCATCTAAGGTTCCACAAGGTGGGACAATAGAACCCTTAGGTTTTTAAAGCCAGATTCACTTTTCTTGGTGGCTGATTTATTACTCGGAGGGTAAATGCACGACGTTGTAATTTTGGGTGGCGGAAGCGGCGGTTATGCCTGCGCACTTAGAGCATCACAACTTGGTTTATCTGTTGTTCTAATTGAACAAGACAAACTTGGTGGCACCTGTTTACACCGTGGCTGTATTCCAAC
>JBEGTB010000007.1:0-42798 GCA_041179585.1 Actinomycetota bacterium | reverse complement strand
GCGTACGCCACGTTATTAATGTGACCATAGACGTCCATGTCACCCCAGCGAAGGTGAATTGGAACGACTACTTCAAGCATGGTTAGCGAGTTAGCTTTCGGTAAGTTGCGCGGTGAGGTCTGGCAGCTTCTGCGCCAAGACGATCAATCTTGTTCTTTTCGTATGATTCGAAGTTTCCTTCAAACCAGAACCATTGTGAGTCACCTTCATAAGCCAAGATGTGGGTTGCAATACGGTCTAGGAACCAGCGGTCGTGGGAAGTGATCACAGCACAACCTGGGAATTCTAGAAGTGCATTCTCTAGTGATCCTAAAGTTTCAACATCAAGGTCGTTCGTTGGTTCGTCCAGTAACAGTACGTTTCCACCTTGCTTCAAAGTAAGTGCAAGATTTAAGCGGTTACGTTCACCACCAGATAGAACACCAGATGGCTTTTGCTGATCAGGACCCTTGAAACCAAATGCACCAACATAAGCACGTGATGGCATTTCAACTTGGCCAACTTTAATCCAGTCCAGACCATCAGAAACAACTTCCCAAACGTTCTTTGCTGGATCAAGGCCAGCACGACTCTGATCAACATAAGAAAGTTTTACAGTGTCACCAGCGCGAAGTTTTCCTGAATCAGGCTGGGCTGATGCATCACTTGCGTCTTCAGTAGCTGCCGCAACAATCATGCGAAACAGTGTCGTTTTACCAACACCGTTAGGACCAATCACACCAACGATGCCGTTACGCGGCAAAGTGAATGAAAGATTGTCGATAAGTAGTCGATCGCCAAAGCCTTTAGTTAAACCTTCGGATTCGATTACGACGTTACCTAGACGCGGGCCCGGTGGAATTTGAATTTCTTCAAAATCAAGTTTGCGAGTCTTCTCAGCTTCAAGTGCCATTTCTTCATAGCGATCCAAACGAGCACGGCTCTTTGTTTGACGTGCTTTGGCATTTGAGCGAACCCATTCAAGTTCTTCACCTAAACGTCGTTGAAGTTTGGCATCTTTAGCGCCTTCAACTTTTAGACGTGCTTGTTTCTTTTCAAGATATGTTGAGTAGTTACCTTCATATGGGTAAGCGCGGCCTCGGTCTAGTTCGAGAATCCAATCAGCCACGTTGTCTAGGAAGTAACGGTCGTGGGTAATTGCCACAACAGTTCCTGGGTATTTTTCTAAATGTTGTTCTAACCAGTTAACGCTTTCCGCATCAAGGTGGTTAGTTGGTTCATCAAGCAGTAATAAATCTGGCTGTTGCAAAAGCAATTTACATAAAGCCACGCGGCGGCGTTCACCACCGGAAAGAACTTTCACATCTGCTTCACTTGGTGGGCAGCGAAGTGCATCCATTGCTTGTTCAAGTTGGCTATCTAGATCCCAAGCATTGCGATGATCGATCTGCTCTTGAAGTGTGCCCATCTCAGCCATCAAAGTGTCAAAGTCAGCATCTGGGTCGCCCATCTGCGCTGAGATTTCATTGAAGCGATCAAGCATTGCTTTGGTTTCTGCCACACCCAGTTCTACGTTTTCTAAAACTGTTTTGTCATCATCTAGATCTGGTTCCTGAGCCAGCATGCCAACAGTGAAACCAGGGCTTAAGAATGCATCACCATTGGATAGCTTTTCCACCCCAGCCATGATCTTTAACAAACTTGATTTACCTGCACCATTTGGACCAACGACGCCAATCTTTGCGCCAGGTAAAAATGAAAGGGTTACGTCATCAAGAATTACTTTGTCGCCATGTGCTTTGCGTGCTTTTGCCAGGGTGTAAATGTACTCAGCCATGCGCTCAATTCTACTTAAGCGGCATAGGTGCTACTTTCCTCACTCATTACTTTGATCCCACGCTGGAATTTGGCAGTTCCCCTAGATAAATCATGACCAATTAATTCAGCGGTGATATCCAATGAGATTCCAGTGCGCTCATCACGTTCCCAAGTTCTGACATTTAACCTGCCAACCACAAAGATCGGGTCCCCTTTATTAATCGATTCAGTAACGTTTTCGGCTAGCGCCCGCCAACAAGAAACTGTGTACCAATTGACATCGCCATCAACCCAGCGCGAAAGCGTGCGATCAAACTTTCGCTCGGTGGCAGCTAGGCGAAAACTAGCAACTGGAATACCTTCAGCAGTTGAATTAAATCGGATATCTGAGGCAACATTGCCGATCACTTGGATTAATGAATTACTCATAGAAACTCCTTATTTCTTTTCTTTTGACTAAGTGGCTATTTACATCTGGGGCAAGAAGTGAAACAAGAAAGTGATTAAAGGCTGTGAAATTAGTTCGCCTGTGAATAACTAAAAGTCAGAAGCGATTACGATCAAGGTATGGGCAATTGGGATAGTTGGCTTGAAAAGCAGACTTCTATTGAATCTTTTATTGATTCTGCCCAAGTTCAAAAACTAGAAGCAACGCTTGATCGCGCCCCATCACTTGCATCAGGTGACAAACTTCCACCTGCATGGCATTGGCTTTACTTCCATGAACAAGCCAAGGCATCAGATCTTGGCCACGATGGTCACACCAAACTTGGCGTAAGTATGCCTAACTTTCCGCTTCCCCGTCGAATGTGGGCTGGTGGAAACATCAAATGGCATAACCAAGTTGAAATAGGCAAAGAAGCCAAACGAAATTCCAAAATTTTAAGTATTGAAGAAAAATCTGGTCGAACTGGCGATTTAATTTTTGTAACCGTTGAGCACCAAATACATCAATCAGGAAGATTGTGTATTCAAGAAGAACACAACATCGTTTATAGAAGTGCAGCCAAACAAAGTTCCACTGCCCAGCCAGAAATAGCCAGTACTGATTCTGATTTTCAAGCCAGTTGGAAATTGGATGAAACAACCCTTTTTAGATATTCAGCGTTAACTTTCAATAGTCACCGAATTCACTACGACGTGAACTACACCCGCGAAGTTGAGGGTTATGCCGGGTTAATCGTGCACGGACCACTTTTGGCAACTTTGTTACTTGATCTAGCCAAGCAAAATAATTGCAGCTTCAATGAATTTGAATACAGGGCAAAAAGCCCGGTGACTTTGCCAAATGGGTTCACAGTTCATGGAAAACGTGAGCTAGGTCAGACTAATCTTTGGATTGCAAATGAAAATGGTGCGCTAGCGATGCAAGGAATATTGCGTTAATCAAGAGCGCGCCCGGAGGGACTCGAACCCCCAACCGACAGGGTAGAAACCTGTTGCTCTATCCATTGAGCCACGGGCGCTACTTTGAACTTTAAAAGTTCCGCCCTAATTCTACGGGTTTTGAATTAAACCCTAGATTGGCCGATGCGGCATGATCGCATCGACTGGAATTTGGCCAAAGCGACCTTTTTGATAATCCTCAACAGCCTGCATAACTTCTTCTTGGCTGCTCATTACAAACGGTCCATACATAAATACACGCTCATGAAGTGGCATACCACCAATTAGGAAGACTTCAAGATTTTTATTTTTACTGTTTTGAATTTCATTGGCTCTTAGTCGAACTGTGTCGCCATCAGTGAGCACTGCCATCTGACCTGTTTTAACTGGGTGACCCGCAGGTCCAACTGAACCCTCTCCTGCAAGCACGTAAGCAAGTGCATTGAAATCTTTACGCCATGGAATATCGGCTTGCGCGCCAGGTGCTACGGTCACATGTGTGATTGAAAGTGGGGTGTGTGAAATTCCAGGACCCCTGTGTCCAGCAACTTCTCCGGCTAGCACGCGAATCAAGGCGCCACCATCAGCTGATGTGGCAAGTGCGGAATCACGACCTTGCAGATCTTGGTACTGAGGTGCAATTCTTTTCTTTGCTTTAGGCAAATTAATCCAAAGCTGAACACCATGGAATGTGCCACCTGACATGACTAATTTCTCTGGTGGGGTTTCGATGTGCAAGATGCCATCGCCAGCGGTCATGTATTGGGTGCCACCTTCAAGAATGGTGCCACCTCCACCATGTGAATCTTGGTGGATGAATTGACCATCCATTAAGTAAGTGAAGGTTTCAAAACCACGGTGCGGATGCCATGGTGTTCCCTTTGGTTCACCTGGAAGGTATTCGACTTCACCCATTTGATCCATGTGAATAAATGGATCTAAGTCTCTTGGTGATATTCCTGCAAATGCGCGTCTTACCGGGAAGCCTTCACCTTCGTATGCTTGCGGCGCATTGGTAATACTTTTCACTTGGCGAACTTTGCCTAATGGGTTTACTAAAACTCTTGGTAATGCCATGGTGTCTGCGGTTACTGCTGGCATTTATTAATCTCCTAGGTCTTTAGTTGAATTTTCAACTATTTTAGTTTATGTCTATAACTAACCAATTGCAAGCGCATTTATTCCAGATACGTGCCCGACTTTGGGTGCGCTGAAAATTAAACTTTAGCGAAACCTGGTACCCATCTTTCAAATTCATCGCGAACAGAAAATTTTGATTCAAGTTGGCACAGAACGCCAAGGCTGCCAATCCAGGTTCGGTGAATCATTAGGTATTCAGGTGGCAGGTTTATCTTGAAAGCTATTGACCAGTCTGGGTTTCTTGGGTCAGCGGTCTTGGCAAATAAATCTTGCAACCATTCTCTTGAGTGTTGAAATTCTGGTACTGCACTTGGCTCAGTAAAAGGAGCTAAGTAATTGAGTAATGACTTTGGATCAATATTTATGTTTTCCTTTAGGAACCCTTCTGATTTAAGTCCTGCAACAACTGCAGCGTCATTTCCCTGCATGGCAATGCTTAGTAATTTGCCCATGCTATGGGGCAGGCCGTCTGGAAAATCTGCAGTTGCTCCAAAATCTAAAATAAGTAATTTTCCATCCGCCATTATTCGGAAATTTCCAGGGTGCGGATCGGCGTGTAATAACCCTGCAATTTTTGGCCCAGACAAAAGAAATCTGAAAAGTAAAAGTCCATACTTATCGCGATCTACTTTTGTGCCGTGATTAATAACTTCTAAAAGTGGTTTTGAGTCAGCCCATTCAGTAATCATCACTTCAGGTGCGGCTGATAAAACATGTGGAATGAAAAAGTCTGGATGGCCTTCGTAAGCATTTGCAAAAGCTTTTTGCGATTTTGCCTCGTGTAAATAGTCGAGTTCTTCAACCACTTTTGACTTGAGCTCGGTTATTAGTGCTTTAACATCAAGGCCTGGAATTGTTAGACCAACTAATCTTGCCAATCTGGAAATCTGATTCAAATCGGCAATCAAAGCGCCAGCTGCACCTGGGTACTGAATTTTCACGGCAACGGTTCTGCCATCTTTCCAGGTAGCTTTATGAACTTGTCCGATAGAAGCGGCTGCGGCTGGCACTTCATCAAATTCTAAAAATCGGCTACGCCAATCTGGGCCCAAATTCTTTTTCATTTGTTTAAGCACGCTGGCCGTTGACATTGGTGGCGCAGAATCTTGCAATTTACTTAGTGATTCGCGGTAAGGCCCAACCAGAGACTCTGGCAACGATGATTCAAAAACGCTCATGGCTTGGCCAAGTTTCATAGCCCCGCCCTTTAGCGTTCCCATGACTCTAAAAAGCTGTGCTGCTGTTTTTAATTGAGCCTCAATTTTTGCTTCATCACTGTCTTTACCAAGTATTGTTTTGCCTGCTCCAATAGCCCTGCGCCCAACGTGAGCTGCAGGAATACTCATCATCCGAGCACTTCTTGAGATTGAATATTGTGGAATTTCAGGCACACCTAATTTTGACTTAAAACGCCATGGTGCGCATTTCATGGTTTTGGTACAAAATGCGAAATCTGGTTTTTCGAGTTACCATCAAAGGGTGATAAACATTGCTGAACTACTTCGCATGGGCGCTGACATGCTTGAAAAGAGCCAAGAACGTGTCGTTGAACAAAGAAGTGAAAGTGGACGCGAAGTTGATCCACAAGCAATCTCTGATGCGCTGTTCGTTCTAGGCGCAACTGGCGTTTCGATTGTCCGAGAACTTATTGACTCACTTCCTGAACGTCCAAGATTTAGGGCAAATTCAGATAACTCAATCTTTAGCACTGAAGAAGTTGAAAAGGTACTAAGCCAGATTGTGGCTCGAATGGGATTGGTTGAAGAAAGCGAGCTTGCTGCCCTGAGAAAACGCCTAGTTGATCTTGAATCTAAATTAAACAATTAACTTTGATTAGAATTACTGCGTGACTGAAACCCAAGGCGAACAACGCAATCCAATGGATCGCATTGTCTGGATCGATTGTGAGATGACCGGTCTTGATTTCAAGAATGATTTATTGGTAGAAATTGCCTGCATCATTACTGATGCTGAATTAAATGCAGTTGATGAGGGTTTCCAAATTGTCATCAAGGCTCCGCAGGACAAACTAGACAACATGGATCCTGTGGTCGTTTCAATGCACACCGAATCTGGTCTACTTCCTGAAATTCCAAAAGGTGTCTCACTTGAAGAAGCGGAAGCTGCACTTTTTGAATACATCACTGAACGTGTGCCAGAAGCCAATAAAGCACCGCTTGCCGGCAGTTCAGTTCATGTTGATCGAATCTTTATTCAGCGCGATATGCCAAGAGTTGACTCATACCTGCACTACCGAATCATCGATGTTTCATCGATTAAAGAACTTGTTCGTCGCTGGTACCCACGCCTTTACTTTGCAAGCCCAGCCAAAATCGGCAATCACCGCGCATTAGGTGACATCAAAGATTCAATTATTGAACTTCGCTACTACCGTGAAGTTGCATTCGTGGATCAGCCTGGCCCAGATGCAGACAAAGCCCGCAAGATTGCGGACAAACTTTCAGCAAATTAGTCGAACTTCGCTTAGTTCATTACAATTATTCAGGTTGTCACTTTTTAATAAGTGATGGCACATGGTGGGTGTAGCTCAGCTGGTAGAGCACCTGGTTGTGGTCCAGGATGCCGCGGGTTCAAGTCCCGTCACTCACCCCAAATAGTCGTAAAGCCAATTAGTTGTAATGTGTTGCCTGACCTTGGCGAGTAAAGCCAAGTAAGGTCAGGCCAAAAGCTTTTGCAGTTTCAACAGCCAATGATGTTGGCGCGGAAACAGCAACCACTGCAGAAATTCCAGAACTGATCGCTTTTTGAATAATTTCGTATCCCCCGCGACCAGAGATTGCAAGGGTATAACCACTAAGTGGAATTAGATTATTCATCAGCGCATAACCAACAACTTTGTCCACTGCATTGTGACGGCCAACATCTTCACGAACGATAACTAAGTTGCCATTGGGATCAAATAATCCAGCTGCATGTAAGCCACCAGTTTTTTCAAATATCTTTTGGCGTGGACGCATTAAATCTGGAAGCGTGACCATCTTTTCGATTGGCAAAGTTGCTGGGGTAACATTCTGGCAACCGCGTTCACGTAGATCATCTATTTGAGTTGAACCGCAAACCCCACAAGCACTTGAAATTGTGAATCTGCGATCAAGAACTCGGTTAAGTGCTGGAGTACCAGGCTTAACGTGAGCAACGATAATATTTTCGCGCTCACGCGGAGTTAAGTCCGCATCTTTACAAGATGTGATTGCAATTAAGTCATCGCGAGTGCGAAGTAGTCCTTCTGACCACAAGAATCCTGCGCCAAGCTCATTGTCGCTACCCGGAGTTCGCATGGTTACGGCTAATTGCTGTTTACCACTTTCAGTTTCCAGGCGAATTTCAAGTGGCTCTTCGCCAACCACATAATCGGTAACTGGTGAATCTTTACCTGTTTTTTTAACGGTAATTCTGGCTGTCGCCGAGACTGGTTCCTGATTATTCACTTGGGGTCCAGTCTTTTATTGCCTGCTCAACTTTTTCAATTAATTCTTTTTCACTTGCTCCAGTTTTTCCGGCAGCAAGGCCAATTAAGAATGTGGTTAGAGGTGCAGATTTGCGCTCAACATTGTGGGCAACATCGCGGGTTAGATCAAGAAGTGCATTAACTGGTATTTCAGTTTCAGGAATACCTAAAGTTGCGGCAACTTGTTTTAACCAAACAGGAGTTACTTCACTCATTCCAGATTCCTTAACCGCATTGATGGCATCAGCCCAAGTATCAATATCTAATACTTCGCTAGTTGCCACTTTCACTTCAACCATATTTAACTGTTGCATTAATCGTAAAGGTGAAGCGTTAACACCTTTTGACTCCTGCAGTAAATCTTTAATTAGTCGCGATTTAACACAGGCCAGAAGTGGTTGGCCTTGGCCATTTTCCCTAATAGCCCAAGCGCCATCATGGCCAAGGGCAGCCAAGCAAATCTGATTTACTTGATCGCTATTTATTCGTTGATCACCTGCACTGATGAATACATATTCAGAATTAATTTGGGTAAGAGCCGCCCAAATTCCCGCAGCTGGTCCCCCATCAGCACTTAAGTCATCCACCCAGGTAACGCCATTTATCTCTGGTCGATTGGAGCCTGCAACAATAACTTTTCCAGGGCAACTGGCAACAACTGAAGCTAATAAAGTTTTTTGATTAAGACCTAGGGGAAGCATTGCTTTATCAATGCCGCCAATACGAGTGGCCTTACCGCCGGCAACAACTATTGAATCAATCTGAGATAGTTGCATATTTTGCACAAATAAAGCATCGCACACGTTTGCAGGTAGATTAATCCCATGGCTAATTTGGCGAACCACAATGTGGAATGGGATGACGCCCGCCAAATTTCATATGACAATGTCTCACCGGTAGGTATTCAGACAATCGAACTTCTTCATTCAATTGGCCGTACTTGTGCTGTTGATTTAGTTGCGAAATCAGATTTGCCACCTGCTCACACAGCGATGATGGATGGCTATGCAGTTGCAGGCTCTGGTCCATGGAAGATCATGGGTGAAGTTCGCGCAGGCCAAGCTGCGTTTGAATTAGCTTCAGGTGATGCGCTTCGAGTTAGCACTGGTGCACACATTCCCCCAGCCTGTTCTTTTGTAATACCAAATGAAGATGCAATTATTTTTGATGGCGATATTGCAAGCAAAGTTCCAGTTCCTATGGGTAAACACATCCGCGTCCCAGGTGATGAAGCTAAAGCTGGCGAAGTTATTTTGGCTGCCGGTCAAAAAATTACTCCAGCTGCAGCAGGTCTGGCTGCTAGTGCAAGCATCGATCAAATAAATGTTCGCGAAATCCCATACATTGATGTATTGATTACCGGCGATGAATTAATCAGCTCAGGTGACGCTGGCCCGGGCCAAATTCGAGACTCACTATCCATTCAAATTCCATCCTGGATTAATCACATTGGTGGGCAAATTGGGCAACTAACTAGGGTGCTCGATGATGCATCCGAGACTAGAAATGCGATTGTTTCTTGCCTTGCACCAATAATCATCACAACAGGTGGAACGGCTCATGGCGACTTTGATTACATTAGAAGTGCGCTACGTGATTTAAACGCTGAGTTTTTAATTGATGAAATAAATATGCGCCCGGGCCATCCAAGTGTTTTAGCAAAACTTCCAAGTGGCCAACTTGTAGCAAGTCTTCCTGGTAATCCACTTGCAGCGCTGGTTAGTTTTTTAACTATTGTGGCTCCAGCAATGAATCGACTCCTAGGTCAACCACTTAGTGAGCTAGAAATTTCTTCACTTAAGCAAGAATCAGAAGCGGATCGAACTCGCGTGATTCCAGTTAGTTTTACTGACGGCAAAGTTAGTCCGACTGAATTTCGTGGATCAGCGATGTTACGTGGCTTAGTTTCAGCAGATGCTTTGGCCGTTGTAAAACCTGGAAAGATTCCAGGGACCAGCACAGTTCGCTTACTTAGACTTCCTTGGTAGAAGATTAAGCGTTGGCTTCTTGATGAAGTTTGGTAACAGCTTCACGAACATCAGCACTATAGCTCTCAGGACTGGCCTGAACATCATGAAAAATATCTGCTCGCATTTGTGGTGTCCAGAATTTCTTCAGATGTGTTGCAATCACTTCAGATTTAACGCCAGCAAAAGGAATGTTCTGGTCAATTTGATTAACCATCATCTTTAGTTTCGCTACATCCATCTGGACTTAAGCCTTCATCAAGACATCATCAAGAGAATTGGTTGCATCCTGGCTTGAATCAGCTGGTCTGATTTCAACTGCGGTCACTTTGTATTCTGGACAGTTGGTTGCCCAGTCAGAGAATTCAGTTGTAATCACATTCGCGCCGCTTATCGGATGATGGAAAGTTGTGTATACAACGCCAGCTGGAACGCGAGCCGAAACCTCTGCTCGCATAACTGTCTCACCGATACGACTTGAAATCGCAACTTTCTGGCCATCGACGATTCCGCGCATTTGCGCGTCGGATTCGTGAATTTCTAAAACATCTTCTTGATGCCAAGTGCTATTCGCTGTGCGACGAGTCTGTGCACCAACGTTGTATTGGCTAAGAATGCGCCCTGTTGTTAATAGCAGTGGGAACTTGCGATTGGCACGTTCTTCTGTTGGTACAAATGGTGTCTCAACAAATAAGCCCTTACCGCGAACAAAACCATTAACGTGCATGATTGGTGTTCCTTGCGGAGCTGCATCATTTACTGGCCACTGCAAGCTGCCAACGCGATCAAGAAGTTCAAAGCTGACATTCTTAAATGTTGGGGTGATCGCTGCAATTTCATCCATGATTTGAGCAGCATTGTCATAATGCATTGGGTAACCCATTGCAGTTGCTAGCTCAGAAATGATTTGCCATTCTTGTTTGCCATTCTTAGGTGCCATTACTGGACGGACGCGGTTAATGCGACGTTCAGCGTTGGTGAATGTGCCATCTTTTTCAAGGAACGAAGTTCCTGGGAAAAATACGTGAGCAAACTTAGCTGTTTCGTTGATGAACAAGTCTTGAACAACAACTAGATCCATTGCTTCAAGAGCGGCCATGACGTGCTTAGTATTTGGATCTGATTGAGCGATGTCCTCGCCATGCACGAACATGCCACGGAATTCACCAGAAATTGCGTTATCCAGCATGTTTGGAATGCGCATACCTGGTTCAGGAAGAAGTTTTACATCCCATAATGTTTCAAACTGTTCGCGAACTGCATCATCTGAAACGTGACGGTAACCAGAAAGTTCGTGTGGGAAAGACCCCATGTCGCAAGATCCCTGAACGTTGTTCTGTCCACGAAGCGGGTTAACTCCAACACCCTCGCGACCGATGTTTCCAGTTGCCATAGCAAGGTTTGCCATGCCCATAACCATGGTTGAACCTTGGCTGTGTTCGGTAACACCTAGACCGTAATAAATTGCACCGTTTCCACTTGTGGCAAACAAGCGAGCGGCCTTGCGAAGTTCTTCGGCAGGAACTCCGGACTGTGCTTCAACAACTTCAGGGCTATTTTCTGGAAGAGAAATAAATTTCATCCAGCGATCAAATGCTTCGTTATCGCAGCGTTCAGCGATGAAGTTCTTATCAGCCAAACCTTCAGTCGCAATTACGTGCGCAAGTGCATTGATTACTGCAACGTTTGTGCCTGGTTGAAGTTGTAGATGGTGATTAGCCTTAACGTGTGCTGATTCAACAAGATCAATCTTGCGTGGGTCAACAACGATTAGCTTTGCACCTTGACGAAGGCGACGCTTTAGGCGTGAACCAAATACTGGGTGGGCATCTGTTGGATTAGCACCAATTAGCAAGATCACATCAGATTTGCCAACAGACTTGAAGTCTTGGGTACCAGCTGAAGTTCCAAATGTTGAACTTAATCCAAAACCTGTTGGTGAGTGACATACGCGAGCACAGGTATCAACGTTGTTGTTACCGAAAGCTGTGCGGATCATTTTTTGTACGGTGAAGATTTCTTCGTTTGTACAGCGAGATGAAGTCACGCCACCAATTGAGTTGTCACCGTATTTAGCCTGAATCTCTTTGAACTTGGTGGCAGCGTATGTAATGGCTTCATCCCAAGAGACTTCAGTCCATTCATCAGTGATTTTTTCGCGAATCATTGGTGAAAGGATGCGGTCTTTGTGGCTGGCGTAGCCAAAAGCGAAACGGCCTTTAACGCATGAATGGCCTTCATTAGCGCCACCAGTTTTGGCAGGCACCATACGAACTAATTCATCGCCGCGAAGTTCAGCGTTGAAAGTACAGCCAACACCACAGTAAGCACAGGTTGTTTGAACTGTGCGAGTTGGCATACCAAGTTCAATAACGCTTTTTTCTTCTAGAGTTCCGGTTGGACATGCCTGAACGCAAGCACCACAAGAAACACATTCACTTGATAAGAAATTAAGTCCGCCTGGGCTTACTTTTGAATTAAAGCCTCGGCCTTCGATGGTTAAGGCAAGTGTTCCTTGGATCTGATCGCAGGCGCGAACACAACGATTACAAACGATGCACTTGCTGCTATCAAAATCAAAGTAAGGGTTGCTCTGGTCTTTAACTGCGCCAAGGTGATTTTCACCTTCGTATCCGTAGCGAACATCGCGTAGACCAACCACACCAGCCATATCCTGAAGTTCACAGTCACCATTTGCAGCGCAAGTTAAACATTCAAGCGGATGATCAGAAATATAAAGTTCCATCACATTGCGACGAAGTTTGCCCAGCTTTGCAGTCTGGGTGCGAACAACCATTCCCTCTTCAACCGGAGTTGTACATGAAGCAGGTGTTCCCTTGCGACCATCAATTTCGACTAAACACATGCGGCATGAACCAAATGGTTCAAGAGAGTCAGTTGCACAAAGTTTGGGAATCGAACAACCAGATTCACCAGCTGCGCGCATGATTGATGTTCCAGCTGGAACTGAAACTGGTGAGCCATCAATGGTTAGAGTGACGGTCACATCTGAAGTGGACTTTGGCGTACCAAAATCTGGTTCACCAATGCCATCACGGATTGGCGATAAGCCACGAGGATCAGATAACAAGGTCATGTTTATCTCCTTAATCCAAAGTCTGCTGGATATAACTTAAGCGCGCTACGCACTGGAAGTGGCGTTAACCCGCCCATTGCACATAGTGAACCGTCAGTCATAACTTCGCAAAGGTCTTCAAGTAATTCAAGGTTTTCGGCTTGGTTTTCACCAGCCACAATTTTGTCGATGACTTCAACCCCACGGGTTGAGCCGATACGGCATGGTGTGCACTTGCCACAAGATTCTTCGGCACAGAATTCCATGGCAAATCTTGCCTGGGCAGCCATGTTTACGGTGTCATCAAAAACAACAACACCACCATGGCCAAGCATGCCGCCAGCTGCTGCAAGTGATTCATATGCCATCGGTACATCCCATGAATTTTTATCTAGGTAAGCGCCAAGCGGCCCGCCGATTTGAACTGTCTTAATCGGGCGACCGCTATTTGTGCCTCCGCCAAAACCATCAACTAGTTCACCAAGGGTGATACCAAATCCAGTTTCAACAATTCCACCTTTAGCGATGTTTCCTGCTAATTGGAAAACTTGAGTTCCGCGTGATCGTTCAACACCAATTTCTTGGTAAGCCTTTGCGCCATTTGCCATGATCATCGGCACTGCTGCCAAAGTCATTACGTTATTAATGACAGTTGGTTTTCCATAAAGACCACTAAGTGCTGGAATTGGCGGCTTTGGACGAATCATGCCGCGCTTTCCTTCAAGGCTTTCAAGCATTGCAGTTTCTTCACCGCAAACATAAGAACCAGCACCACTTCGAACTTCTAGATCAAATGCGAAGTGTGAACCACAAACTGATTTACCAAGAACACCTGCTGCATATGCATTTTCAATGGCTTTATTTAGAACAGCAATTGCATGCGGGTATTCAGAGCGGCAATAAATTAAACCTTTAGTTGCGCCAACTGCAATACCAGCAATAATCATGCCTTCAACTAGAGTTAGTGGATCGCCTTCCATGAGCATGCGATCAGCAAATGTTCCACTATCGCCTTCATCAGCGTTACAGCAAACATATTTTTGATCTGCGGTCGCACCTAATACGGTTTTCCACTTAATACCTGCTGGGAATCCCGCGCCACCTCGACCACGAAGGCCAGACTCTGTTACTTCTTCGACAATTTGTTCTGAAGGAAGTGAAAGTGCTTTTCGTAAACCAATTAAGCCGCCGTGTGCTTCATAATCATCAACTGAAACTGGATTAATGATGCCAACGCGAGCAAATGTTACGCGCTGTTGTTTTTTAATCCAGTCGTATTCGTCAACTACACCAATTGATTTCTTCGTTAGTTTGCCATTTAGTAAATCTTTAGCATCACTTGGTTCAACGTTTGCATAACCAACTCTGCCCGCATCTGTTTGAACTTCAACTAGTGGTTCAAGCCAGAACATACCGCGAGAGCCGGTACGGACAACTTCTGCGCCAGCCTTTGCTAATGCATCTGCAACTTCATCTGCACCGACAGAAAGTGCAGTTGAGTCACCTGGAACAAATACCTTCATCGGGCTTCCTCATTTGCTTTGGCAATAAGTGATTTTGCTGTGGCTCTGGCAACTGGCTTGCCATTAATAAGCGCTGCTGGGCCAAGTGCACAGTTACCTAAGCAGAAAGTCTGTTCCATCTGAACATCGCCTTGTTTGGTGCCTTTATGAACATCAAAACCTTTTTTGTGAAGCTCTTCGATTAGTTCGCGACTGCCATTTGCTTGACATGCCTCAGCTACGCAAACTTTCACGATGCATTTTGCAGGTGGAATTGATTTGAAATCGCTATAGAAAGTGAACACGCCATAAACTTCAGCGCGAGACACATTACAAACCTTTGCCACAACATCAATTGCTGAATCTGGAACAAAGCCAAGGACCTCTTGAGTCTTTTGCAATGCCCGAAGCACTGCAAAATTGTCACCGCGGAACTGTTCAAGTTCTGCAGTTAAGTCATCAACTACGAATTGGGTCACTTTGACTCCCCGATCAGGGCTACTAGTTGTTCTTCTAAGTATTGGTCCCCCACTTGAACTATTTCAAGCGGCAGGCCAAGTAGTTCAGCGGCTTCATTTGCTGCTTGGGTTAATTCTTCAGTTTGGTGCTGGGCTAACCACATTATGCGCTTATAAGAATGGAAATAGTCATCCCGTAGTTCTGGGTATTTCTCAAGTCCCATTTCTTTCATCACGCTACGGCGAAATGACTTAACTAAATAATCTGTCAAAACAAAAGTGCCAGGCTCCTTGGCAAATTCCTCACGCATTTTTTCAGCGGTGGCAAATACGTCATAACAATGTTCGCCAGCCAAACGCTCAACTGAATACTTGTCACAAACTTTGTCCAGTTCGCCATAAGTTCCACAGTCTGCATATGCAATAGCCACTTTTTGATGCTGGCCCTGAAGTTCGTTAACTAACTTTTCAACTTCAGGTGCGATACCTTCTGGCCTGTTGTGCAATAACGGATTAACTGGTTCAACATGTAAATCCCAGTGATTTCTAGCTGCAATCTCGTGCACGTGTGATGCCAGCGCACCACAAGCAATCACTGCAACATTCCCCTTGGTGTTTGTCACGATGGCAATGCCAATTCGACAAAGAATTTTTCTTGGAAATCTGGACGATCGGAAAGTTCAACGTAAGTTACTTCGTCAAGTAGTGCATCTGCGCCATGGCGTTCGGTGTCAGAAAGTAAAACCATCTTGGCACCTTCACCAGCAACGTTTCCTGCGCTAACAATTCGCATAACTGGAAGTTTTGGAACTAAGCCAATACCAACAGCGGATGTCGGTGAAAGGTACGAGCCAAATGATCCAGCAAGCAATACCTGCTGCACATCATCATCTTTAAGATTTAGTTCTTCAAGCAGTAAGCGCCAGCCGGTAGCAATTGAAGCTTTTGCGAACTGCAGTTCGCGAACATCACGCTGGGAAAGGAACACTGGTGTTTCACCTTCGCCGTAAAGCACAAATGCACGGTCACCTTCTGCCCTGGTAATTAACCGGTCAGCAAGTTTTGGTGCGATTTGTTTTGCTTCATCGTCTGTGACAAAGCGACCTGAATTATCAAGTAATCCTGCTTTATTAAGCGCATAAACGGCGTCAACTAAACCAGAGCCACAAAGACCAATTGGCGTAGCATCGCCGATTACACCCAGCACTAATTCGCCATCTTTAACCTGAACAACTTCGATCGCGCCATCTGCAGCGCGCATGCCACATGCGATAGAAGCAGCTTCAAACGCTGGGCCAGCTGGCGCTGCAGTTGAAAGGATTGTGTCGCCGTTCGTTAGAACAATTTCACAGTTAGTGCCAACATCAATTAAAAGACGTGTTCGCTTGTCGCGATCCATTCCAGTTGCAAGTACGCCAGCAACAATGTCGCCGCCAACATAAGCGCCAAAACTTGGGAACAAATAACAACGGGCAGTGCCAAGCACATCAATACCAATTTCACTTGCTGACATAGTTGGCCACTTTTGTGAAGCAGTAATAAATGGCGCTACACCAACAGGTTCTGGATCAACACCAAGTAATAGTTGAACCATGGTTGCGTTGCCTGCAATGGAAAGTGCATAAATTTGCTGCGCACTAATTCGCGCTTCAGTGCAAACTTCAGCAATCAATTCATTGAAAGTATCAAGCGCTGCCTTTTGCATTAGCGGCCCGGCTTGCGGGTCCATCATGGCAGCGGAAATTCGAGAAATTACATCTGCGCCAAATGGCTGCTGTTTGTTAAGCATGGACTTAACGGCCATCGGTGTTCCAGTAACTAAATCGAGCAAAGTTGCTACAACTGTTGTGGTGCCAAGGTCGATACCAACGGCATAGTTTTGTTCAGTTGTGTCACCTGGTTCAACTGCGATTAATTTTTCATCAACTACAACTGCAGTGACTTTAAAGTTTGATTGACGAATAACAGTTGGCAACGTTCTAAAGACCGCTAATTCAGCTTCAAATTCCAGATCTCCAGTTGCATCGCGAAGGCGATCGATATCGGTTCGCTGATCGTGCAAAGTTGGTTCAGTTAATTCCACGTAGCGTTTTTGAACACCTGGACGCAAAATAACTTGGCGACCAACACCAACAGTTGCAGCTTTTGGCCGTGTAGCGAGTGGGGGCACATCAACTTTTAGATTGCTATTGGCTCTTGCCACACATGCAAGGCGCCAGCCATCTTTAAGTTGTTCCGGTGTGAATGCACGAATATCCAGTCTGGATATTGGAACTTCTCCTTCAAGAACTTGAATTTTGCATTTCTTGCAGGTGCCGTGGCCACCGCAAGTTGAATCAATCGCTAGACCATTCCAAGAGGCAGCATCGAAAACACTGACGCCTGGAGGAACACGAAATTCTTGATTGCTTGGAGTGAAGTTGATTGTGACGCGACCAAGACCAGCGGCAACTTGCGTGCTTTGGTTATCTTGGTCGCTCACAATATCCTTCGTTCAAAGATTGTCTTAAGAAAGTTTAATTGCCTTGATTACTCGGCTTTTGACTCGCGGAAGTTGGTAATCCAGTTGCCACCCCAGGCATCTAAGCCAAGTAGTAAATCAGCTGCGCGAACTGACTGCACAACTTCTTTAGTGCGGCCATCCATGATTGCTGAAGTTAGACCCATTGACATTGCCATTGGCATGAATGCTGCGTTTAGTGCATGGCGATTTGGTAGACCAAAAGACACATTTGATGCGCCAATTGACATATTTAGGCCGTACTTTTCGCGCACTCGGTACATCGTTTCAAGTGTGTGCTTAACAGCTTCTGGTTCTGCGCCAACTGGCATCGCAAGTGGATCGATTAAGAGGTTTTCGAGTGGAATACCTTCTTTTTCAACGCGGCGAACAATCTTTTCAACAATTGGCATGCGCTCATCGGCTGTCATTGGAATGCCAGTTTCATCATTTGGCAGAGCAAGGATTGCTGCGTCGTACTTCTTAACCAAAGGCAAAATTGCATCCATGCGATCATCTTCACCAGTCATTGAGTTAATCAATGCTTTACCTTCGTAGACTGCAAGACCTGCATCAAGTGCTTCAATTACAGAAGAGTCAATACAAATTGGAAGGTCAGTTAACGACTGAACTAGTTTGATTGCTTTTGCAAGTAGTGCTGGCTCATCAGTTAATGGAACACCCATGTTCACATCAAGCATGTCGCAGCCACCAGCAACCTGATCAGCTACGTCAATGTTGATTGTTGAAAGGTCGTCATTGCGCAAACGTTCTTGGAAAAGCTTGCGTCCGGTTGGGTTTATGCGTTCGCCGATAATACAAAACGGCTGATCATGACCGATCGTTACTGTCTTGCTAGCTGAGCTAACTATTGTGTGCATAGTGCTCCCTTTCTTAGTTAGGTGTCACCTGGCGCACTCGGCCAAGATCAGTCATTAGTCGATCTAATGTGTCGTCATGTCTAAAGTCGGTGATGTGTAATCCGCGAACTGTTGGTTGCGCTAAGGCATGCTTAGCAAATTCCAAAGTCTGTTGGTAAGCAGCTTCACTTGGATCGGTCGCATTCTCCACACGTGCAATTTCATTCGCTGGAATATCAATTCCTGGAACAGATTCGTGCATAAAGTGAAGTGGACGAGCGCCTTTTACTAAAACAATGGTTGGAATGATGGCAATTTTGCCTTCAAGGCCAGCGGCTTTAACCCCAGCACAAAAACGCTCGAGCCGATCTTGGTGGTAACAGATTTGCAATTGTAAGAATTTCGCGCCGGCTGCATATTTTTTAGCAACGCGCTGCACACGGTATTCAAATGGCGGTGCACCTGGATTTTCCACTGCCCCAATAAACATATGTGGCGCTGGATCTAGTTTGCGGCCAGACATATATTTTCCGCGCTTCAGAGTGCTCATCAACTGAACTAATTGCGGGCCGTCCAAATCAAATACACGACGGGCTTCTGGCTCATCACCAGCAGTCACATCGTCTCCTGTTAACGCAACGAAATTTTCAACACCAAACATTGCTGCGCTCACTAAGTCTGCCTGCTGAGCCAAACGATTTTTGTCACGGCAAACAACTTGCATGATCGGTTCCAAGCCAAGTTGTTTCATTGCAATCGAAGAGGCCACATTTGAAACGTGAGCATGCGCAGCTGGATTGTCCGTTGCATTAACGCCATCAAACCAACCACGAAAACGATCTGCATGTTTTTTAGCTTTTTCCATGGCATTTCCATCAAGTGATGGAAATTCAGCGGTGAAAACTTGTTCGCTGGTTTTAGTTAATTTGTATTCAAGCGTGGACATTTAATGCTTGGCCTCTTCAGTTGTCTCTGCCCAGCCTTTTGGTGTCCACTTATCTCTTTTGGTAAAAAAGTTGATCCAAGATGATCCACCTTTTAGTCGGTTATCAACTGGTGGACGCAAATGGTTAAATTCTTCTTTCCAGGTATTAGGCAAAGGCCAGGCTTGAGTTCGCTCGAAGCCTTTTGTCCAAACACAACGCATTTCAGGTTTAACTTCACAGTGTCCGTCTTCGCGCACTCCACCACATGGTCCATTGCGAAGTGTCTTTGGACAATTCATTGGACAAGTCATACCGGTTGAGTGCAAAACACATTGACCACACATCTGACAGCCCCAAACTGGACCTTTGACGACGTGTTCAAGAGACGCGATGAATTCAGCCATGGCGTATTACTTATGCACCGCGCTTGGCTGCAATTAGTTCTTTAGCCTTGCGAACTGCAGTTGCCGCATCCGCTGCGTAGCCATCAGCACCAACCACATCTGCATATTCTTGAGTTACCGGGGCGCCGCCAACCATAATGATCACGTCATTGCGCATGCCAGCTTTAGAAATTTCATGAATGTTGACTTTGAACATTGGCATTGTCGTAGTTAGGAATGCTGACATACCAACAACATCAGGTTGATGCTCCTTGATTGCATCCACAAACTTTTCAGGGGCAACCTGAACGCCAAGATCAATAACTTGGAAGCCAGCGCCTTCCAGCATGATGTTCACTAAGTTCTTGCCAATATCGTGCACATCGCCTTTAACCGTGCCCATTAGGAATGTGCCAACAGTTTCGGCGCCGGTGTCTGCAAGTAGCGGGCGAAGAATGTCTAGCGCGCCACTCATCGCACGACCTGCAATAAGCATTTCAGGAACGAAGTAGTCGCCGCGTTCAAAGCGTGCACCCACTTCTTCAAGCGCTGGGATAAGTGAATCAAAAAGTATGGTGTCAGGTGACATACCCTGGCCAAGACCTTCATTTGTTAGTTCAAGTACGCGCGGACCATTTCCGGCCATGGTTGCTTCGTACATTTCCGTCAGGATTTCATCGGGGGTCATGCCGCTCCTTCATGTTGTGGTCTTGCGTTTCCTGATAATTCTCGCTGCATTAGCGAGGCAATGCGAGATTCATTTTCTGGGGCAATCCGTTCTGCTGGCCCAGTAACAGAAAGGGCAGCAATTACTTTGCCCTTTTCGCTATAGACCGGAACTGCAATCGCCACCAAACCTGGTTCAAGTTCATTGCGAATTACGGCATAGCCTCGTTCGCGAACTTTGCGAAGTTCTTCATCTAAAACTTTTTGATCGGTGATTGTCTCTGGGGTACGTGGATTCAATACTTGTGGGGCGCTTGCGCCAGCAAGCGCCATTAAAACTTTTCCTGCGGCGCTGCAATGGCGCGGAACACTTTGGCCAACCCAATTGCGACTTCCAAGAATATAGTCACCTGCAACCTGGGCGATATTGTCGATACCTTCATGACCAGCAACTGCCAAACTGACTGTTTCTTTAGTCTTTTGGGCGATACCCTCCATGGCTGGAGTGACAGTATTAATAAGAGCGGTATAAGCACCGCCCTTTACTGCAAATTGGTTGAGAACTGGGCCAGCTTCAAAGCCACCAAATTGGCTTCGGGTTAATAGACCAGCTCGTTCAAGTGCATTAAGAATGCGTGAAGTGGTTCCTTTGGCAAGTCCAGTTGCCCCCACTAATTCGCTTAATGTTTGAGGTTCTTCACTATCTAGAACTCGAACTAATAAATCACAGGCGCGATCGATGGCTTGAGTACCAGTTACGGATTTCTCTTCCATCTTTGTCTCCTTATTAATAAGGTGGAACCCTGTTTTAGGTACCCTAGATAATTTTCACCATCTGGAACACCTGTTCCATATAGTAGTGTACTCTGACTACAGTTCGTCAAGCGATTTGGAGAATAAATGTTCCAGAATAAAAGCCCGCGCTTTGAGATTCTTTCCAAGGATGCAATGGCTGCCTTGGATAAAGGTTGGCGCCGAATTGTTTCTGAAATAGGCATCGAGTACTTAAGCGAAGAGGCATTAGACCTTTTCCGTAAAGCTGGCCAAAAAGTTGAAGGTAACAACGTTAAGTTCGACCCTGAATTTATTTTGGCTCAGGTTGCTAAAGCTCCAAAAGAATTTGATTTGCAAGCGCGTAACCCAAAGAACTCAGTTCGCATTGGTGGCGAAAACATGGTTTTCGCTGGTAACTACGGCTCTCCTTTCGTTCTTGAAGATGGCGTACGTCGCGATGCCAAACTTCGCGATTACGAAAACCTATTAAAACTCAGCCAGATGTTTTCAACAATGGATGTAGCAAGCAGTGTTATCTGCGAACCAGAAGATACTCACCTAGATACCCGTCACTTAGATATGACTTACCGTTTGCAAACGCTTACTGATAAGCCATACATGGGTAACGTCGTGTCTGCTCAGAATGCACGCGATGTAATCAAGATGAGCGAAATTCTTTTTGGTGGCCGTGAAGCTATTGAAAAAGCACCGGCAACAATTTCACTAATTAACTGCAACAGCCCTCTGCGCTGGGATGATCGCATGCTTGAATCCCAGTTTGAATACAGCCGGGCTAACCAAGCAGTTATCTTGACTCCGTTCTTGCTAATGGGCGCGATGTCACCTGTAACTATTCCGGCATCACTTGTTCAACAAATTGCTGAAGCACTTTCCGGTATTGCGCTATCTCAGTTAATTCGCCCAGGCTGTCCAGTTGTATTTGGATCTTTCCTTTCAAACATTGACATGCAATCAGGTTCACCAATGTTTGGTACTCCAGAATCAGCAATTGGCCTTTTGTGTACCGGCCAGATTGCCCGTCACTTTGGCCTTCCATTCCGCGGTGGTGGTGGCTTAAATGCTGCTCAAACCGTTGACGCTCAGGCTGGTTACCAGACGCTAATGACCATGCACGCAACATTCCTTGCTGGAACTAACTTTGTTTTGCACTCAGCTGGCTGGCTTGAAGGTGGCTTAGTTGCAAGCTATGAGAAATTCATTATGGACATGGAAGTTGTTCAGATGATGGAAGTTGAATTCACTCCATTTGAAATTGATGAAGCATCTCTTGGGTTTGATGCCCACATTGAAGCCGGTCATGGTGGTCACTTCCTTGGCACAATGCACACTATGGAACGATTCCGTGATTGTTTCTACCGCCCGTTCTTATCTTCTAGCGATAACTACGATCGCTGGAGCCGCAACGGGAAGAAAGATACCGCCACCAGGGCCAATGAAATTTACAAAAAGATGCTGGAGGAATATGAAGCACCAGCAATCGACATTGCGATAAAAGAAGAACTTGATGAATATGTGGCCAAACGATCAAAGGAGCTAACGGCGTGAAATCAGATATCGAAATTGCCCGCGAAGGCAAAATTAAACCAATTGGTGAAATAGCCTCTCGAATTGGGATTCCAGCTGAAGCGATCTTGAACTACGGCCCAACTAAAGCCAAAGTGTCAATGGAATTCATTGACTCAATCAAGAAAAAAGAACGCGGCAAGTTAATTCTTGTTACTGCCATGACACCAACCCCTGCAGGTGAAGGTAAGACCACAACAACTGTTGGTCTTGGTGATGGCCTAAATGCAATCGGTAAGAATGCAATCATCTGTCTGCGCGAACCATCACTTGGTCCAAGTTTTGGTATGAAAGGTGGCGCCGCAGGTGGCGGTTACGCCCAAGTAATTCCAATGGAAGATATCAACCTGCACTTCACTGGTGACTTCCATGCCATTGGCGCAGCCCACAACTTACTTTCAGCAATGATCGATAATCACATCTACTGGGGTAATGAACTTGGTATTGATGTTCGTCGTATTGCTTGGAAGCGAGTAATCGACATGAACGATCGTGCACTTCGCCAAATCACTGCAGCTCTTGGTGGACCAGGAAATGGTTACCCACGTGAAGCCGGATTTGATATCACTGTTGCATCTGAAGTTATGGCAATACTTTGTTTAGCCATGGATCTAGATGACTTAGAACGCCGTCTTGGCAACATTGTTATTGGTTACACCCGCGACAAAGTTGCAATCACAGCTAGCCAACTAAACGCAAATGGTGCGATGACAGTTCTACTTAAAGATGCACTAATGCCTAACTTGGTACAAACACTTGAAAATAATCCAGCGTTTGTTCACGGTGGACCATTTGCCAACATCGCACATGGCTGCAACACAGTTTTGGCTACTGACACCGCTCTTCGCCTTGGCGATTACGTTGTTACTGAAGCTGGCTTCGGTGCTGACCTTGGTGCTGAAAAGTTCTTCGACATTAAATGCCGCAAGGCAGGTCTTGCACCAAGTGCTGCTGTGATCGTGGCCACTGTTCGTGCGCTAAAGATGCACGGCGGCGTTGCTAAGGATGACCTAGGAAAAGAAAACGTAGCTGCTGTTGAAGCAGGTCTAGCTAACCTTGGTCGTCACATCCGCAACGTTAAGAAGTTTGGTGTTCCAGTAGTAGTCGGCGTAAACAACTTCACTACTGATACAGATGCTGAATTCGCTGCTGTTCAGAAATACTGTGCTGAACTTGGTGTGGATGCAGTTCGCTGTACTCACTGGGCTGAAGGTAGCAAGGGCACTAAAGAACTTGCTGAAAAAGTTGTAGCACTGGCTGAATCAGGCACTGCACAATTTGCTCCGCTGTATGACGATTCACTATCGCTTTGGGACAAAGTTAAGACCATTGCCACAAGCATTTACGATGCTGATGACATCGTGGCTGACAAGTCCGTTCGCGATCAGTTAAAGAGTTTCGAAGATGCTGGCTATGGAAAATTCCCAATTTGTATGGCGAAGACTCAGTACTCTTTCTCAACTGACCCGAACTTAAAGGGCGCCCCTTCAAACCACGTTGTGGCAATCCGCGAAGTTCGTTTAAGTGCAGGCGCTGAATTTATCGTTGTTGTCACAGGTGACATCATGACGATGCCTGGTTTGCCTAAGGTTCCTGCGGCAAACACCATCAAACTTCAAGATGGCTTAGTAGTAGGCCTCTTCTAGTTTTATAAAAACCTAGACAAGGCTGTTGCCCATGGCGCATAATGTTGCGTCATGGGCAACAGTATTTCTAGCGAAAGTTCAGCAGTTCAATCTGTTGATCGCGCATTGCAGATTCTGGAAATACTTGGCGCCAAAGGTGAATCTGGCGTAACTGAAATAGCCGCTGAATTGGATATTCATAAATCGACTGCTTCGCGCTTGTTAGCTTCCCTCTTGGCGCACAACTTAGTTGAACAAATTTCTGACCGTGGTCGATATCGACTAGGAATTGGATTAGTTCGATTAGCGGGAACTGTGTCAAGCAACCTAGGTGCTGTTGGTGGCTCACGTTCTGTTACGCGCGCACTTGCCGATCAATTTGGTGAAACAGTGAACATTGCAGTTTTAGATAACAACAAAGTTCTTTATGTTGATCAGGTTGCTGGCTCCCACATCATGACTATGTCCAGCTGGCTAGGTCAGATTGTTCCAATTCATTGCACCGCAACTGGAAAAGTTTTAGTTGCTTGGTTAAACGAAAAATCTCGCAAAGCAACTTACCCAAATAAATTTGAAAAATTAACCAAGAAGACAATTACTACAGTTGTGGATTTTGAAAAAGAATTAGATAAAGTTCGTGAGCGCGGGTACGCCATTGCCGATGAAGAAATGGAAGATAGCTTCACGGCAGTTGCTTCGCCAATTCGTGATTCGCACTTAGATGTTGTTGCAGCGCTCGTAGTTTCTGGACCAACAGCCCGCATGCACAAATTGAATTTAGATGTTGTTGGAAAGCAATTAGTAAAAAGTGCTAAGGCACTTTCAGGTTCACCAAATAGTTGGAGAGAATAGCCCCACATTATGAAACCTAAAAACGCTTACGTTACAAAGAAGTGCCAGAACTTGACTAGTCATCGACAAGTGGCAAAAGTTAAGAAACTAGAAATCTTGGGTGGTTTACCAAATGGGCTATAGCAATATCGATTCCTTATTTATCGACGGTAAACGCGTACCAAGTTCATCTGGTGAAAAGCGCACAATTTTGCACCCAGCTAACGCCAAGCCAGTTGGTGAGTTCTTTGAAGCAACGGCTAGCGATACTGAACTTGCAATTAAAGCAGCTCGCAAAGCATTTGATGATGGTCACTGGACTTCTTTTACTGGCGAACAGCGAGCCAAAATACTTGATCGCATCGCTGACATTCTGGAACGTGACAAAGAATTATTCGCCGAAGCTGAATCGCGCGATACCGCAAAGCGAATCGTTGAAGCTCGCTATGACTTAGATGACATCATTTCGGTTTTCAGATATTTCGCCAATCAAGCCCCAAGCGCTCACGAACGTGAAGTTGATACTGGCCGCGATGGTGTGCGAAGCACAATCGTAAGTGAACCAGTTGGTGTCGTTGCGATGATCACTCCATGGAACTATCCCCTGCTTCAAGCATCATGGAAAATTGCACCTGCGCTTGCAACCGGTTGCACATTTGTAATTAAGCCAAGTGAACTAACCCCAAGCACAACTTCAATGTTGATGGATGTTCTTGTTGAGGCTGGCGTTCCAGGTGGTGTTGCCAACTTGGTTATGGGTGCTGGCGCTACTGCAGGTGGACCACTTAGCACTCACATTGATGTTGACATGGTCTCTTTCACTGGCGGATTGGTAACTGGTAAACGTTTGATGGCTAACGCATCTGAAACAGTTAAGAAGATCGCACTTGAACTTGGTGGAAAGAATCCAAACATTATTTTTGCTGATAGTAATTTAGATGCAGCAATAGACAATGCGCTAACGGCAGTTTTCTTACACTCTGGCCAAGTATGTTCAGCTGGCACTCGCTTACTTGTTGAGCGCAGTATCCATGAAAAAGTTGCTGCTGAAGTTGCTCGCAGGGCTGATGCAATTGTTCTTGGTGGCTCCCATGATGAAAATGCTGAGACTGGCGCGCTGATAAGTGCTTCTCACCGCGACAAAATTGAACAGTTTGTTAAAGATGCGATTGCTGAAGGTGCAACACTTCGCGCTGGCGGCAAACGGCCAAGCGAACCGCAATTGCAAGATGGTTACTTTTATCGCCCAACAGTTTTAGATAACTGCAATACAAAAATGAAATGTGTGCAAGATGAGTCATTTGGTCCGATTATGACCATTGAAGTTTTTGATACCGAAGAAGAAGCGATTGCACTTGGCAATGACACTATTTATGGTCTGGCAGGTGCTGTCTGGACTGAAGATGCAGATAAGGCTCAGCGAGTGGCCAGAAAACTTCGCCACGGAACCATCTGGATCAATGATTTTCACCCTTACGTAGCACAGGCTGAATGGGGTGGATACAAGCAATCTGGCATAGGACGAGAATTAGGCCAGGCTGGCTTGGCAGAATATCTAGAACATAAGCACATCTGGCAGAACCTTTCCCCTGCTAGATCTGACTGGTTTGCAGACCCGAAGGGCAACTAGAAATGACAAACAAAGCAAGCGCAATTTCTGTTCGTAATCTTTGGCAGGTTTTTGGACCGAACCCAGAAAAATTAGTTGGTAGCCCAGATGCAGCATTGCCACGTGCAGAACTTCGGGAAAAAACTGGTAACACAGCTGCCGTTCGGGATGTGTCTTTTGATGTTGCCCCAGGTGAAGTATTCGTTGTGATGGGTCTATCTGGATCTGGTAAATCAACTTTAGTTCGCTGCTTAACTAGATTAATTGAACCAACTTCAGGCCATATCGTTATGGATGGCGAAGATATTCTTGAGGCATCAGCAAGTCGCCTTCGTGAACTTCGCCGAACCCGCTTTTCAATGGTTTTCCAAAACTTCGGACTTCTTCCTCATCGCAAAGTGATTGACAACATTGCTTATGCACTTGAAATTAACGGAGTCAGCAAAGAAAAGCGTCATGCCCGCGCGCAAGAGGTTGTCGAATTAGTTGGTCTAAATGGTTTTGAGCAGGCTTACCCTGAACAGTTATCTGGCGGTATGCAGCAACGTGTTGGTCTTGCTCGTGCACTTGCGGTTGACCCAGATGTGATGTTCTTGGATGAACCGTTCTCTGCACTTGACCCGCTCATCCGTCGCGACATGCAAGCTGAGGTAATTCGTCTGCAAAAAGAACTTGGTAAAACCATGATCTTTATTACCCACGATTTAGATGAAGCGCTAAAGGTTGGCGATCGCATTGCCATCATGCGCGATGGCGCAATAGTACAAATGGGTACCGCTGAGGAATTGATTGGAAATCCAGTTGATGATTATGTAGCTGACTTCACTAGAGATGTTCCCAAGTCACACGTGTTAACCGTTAAATCAATCGCTCGCCCACTGGCAAGTGGTGAACTTCCGTCAGATAAGTCAGTCCAGTCCACAATGATCATCAGAGAAGCAACACCAGTTGTCCTTGCTGCAACTGGACCTGTTGAAGTAATGGATGCAGGTAAGTCAATCGGCTACATCACAGCAAATGATATTTTGAAATTAATCGGTGGCGGAGCACATTCATGAGCGATGAAGTACTGGGTACTTCCAACCGGAGAGAAATAAAAAGAGGTTGGATTTTTGCCGGAATTTTGGTGGCTTGGTTTGGTCTTTCAAAAATTTTCAGTGGCAAGTACACATATGAATTAGCAGTGCCGCAAAATACAACTTTTACAAATTTTGTAGGTGAAATAGCGAAATCCATCAGAGGTAATCGCACAGATGGCGCTGCATTTAAATACTTTTTTAATCCAATTCGGCAATTTATCGATGGTTTCGTAACCTTAATCCGAGAAACAATTTCTGTTCCAACGACCGGATCATCAATCCCATTAATTGGCTGGTTTGGCGTGATCGCGCTAATTGGCTTCATCGTGTTTGCAATCGCTAACGCCAGAACCGCAATTCTTGCAGTTACTTTAACTTTCGCATGCGGTGCACTTGGGTTGTGGAGTCACTCAATGGACACGCTTGCAATGACCATTGCAGCGGTATTTCTTTCTTTAGTTATCGGTATCCCGGTGGGCATCTGGGCTGGCCGGTCAGATTTTGCACTTCGACTGGTGACACCAATTTTGGATTTAGCTCAAATTTTGCCAACGCTTGTGTACCTGGCACCGCTTGCATTGTTTTTCTTAATCGGTCCAGCATCAGCCACAATCGCCACAATGGTCTATAGCATTCCGATTGCGATTCGTTTAACCGCATTTGGAATTCGCGGTGTTGCAAAAGGTCCCGTTGAAGCAAGTATCTCGATGGGCTCAACTGGAGGCCAAACACTAACCAAAGTTCAGTTACCAATTGCAAAAAAGACGATTGTCTTGGGCGTAAATCAAACTGTTATGGCTGCACTTTCTTTTGTGGTGATTGCTGCTTTGATCGGCGCACCAGGACTTGGAAAGCCAGTTATTGAAGCTCTAATTATTAGAAACGTCGGCGAGGGATTTGTCGCAGGTTTTGCAGTTGTCTTTCTAGCAATCATGCTTGATCGCTCGACAACCGCAGCAGTTGTTAAGCAGAATACGTTTGTGCCGCCAAGCCCGGCACAACAAAAACGCAGAAAGATTGCGCTCTTTGCAACTGGCGGTGCAGCAATTGTCTCAGTTTTCCTATCTAGACAATTAGCCTGGGCCGCTTATTTTCCAGAACAAATTAATTTTTCTGAACCAATTGCACATGCGGCAGATTCAGCAGTCAAGTGGGTTACTTCTACTTTTTCTTTCTTTACAGAGGGCCTAATTAAATTTGTAACAGTTGGAATTCTCAATCCACTTGAAGCCCTGCTATCTAATTCACCGTGGTTCCTGACCGTTGCAGCCATTGCGTTAATTTCATTACTTGTCGGCGGATTCAGATCAGCAATTGTTACCTTGGTTGTTCTTTTTTTAATTGTTGGAAGTGGACTTTGGTTTGACACCATGATCACACTTGCTCAAACTTTGGTTGCCACATTGCTCACTATGGTTATCGGCGTTTCAATTGGTATTTGGGTGGGTCGAAGCCAGCGTGCTGAACGATTTATTAGACCGATCATGGATGCAGGTCAGGTGCTGCCAGCATTTGTCTACTTAATTCCAATGCTTGGCTTTTTCGGACCTGCCAGATTCACAGCTATTGCAACGGGCATTGTTTATTCGATCCCAGTAGTTGTGAAAATTGTGGGTCAAGGAATTAGAGACGTACCCGTAACAATGATTGAGGCAGCGGTATCTTCTGGTTCCACAACACGACAATTGATAACAAAAGTGCAACTTCCTGCAGCAAAGAATTCCCTTTTGCTGGCAACTAATCAAGGATTGATATTCGTACTCGCCGTTGTTGTAATTGGTGGATTCGTTGGTGCTGGAGGGTTAGGCTACTTAGTAATTCTGGGCAGTTCAAAGCCAGATCTGCAAGGTAAGGGACTTGTTGCTGGTTTTGCGATCTTGTTGCTAGGCATCATGATCGACCGAATGGCACAGTTTGCAGTGCGAAGAAATTCAGCACCGCGACATTAAATAAAGTTTCGGATCGGCAAACGTTGATCCGAAGGGTTACCGCGTAGGTTACCCATTTCCTAGCGAGGAGATAAGAATGGTCCGGAAACAAGGAAAGGGCTTCAAGTTTGCAGTATTAACTGCAGTTGCAGGCCTTGCCTTAACGGCATGTGGTGGAGCTGGCGTTGATGACGCTGCATCTACTACAGAAACAGGTGCTGCCGAAGCATGTGGTTCCTACAGCATTGCAATGCATGCTTGGGTTGGCTACACAGCGTCAGCACAGGTTGTGACTGAAGTTGCTAAGGCAGCAGGTTGCACAATCGAACAAGTGACCTTGGAAGAAGCAGGCGTAACCTACGATGCCATGGAAGCTGGAACGATTGACGTAGTAATCGAAGACTGGGGCGGCGGCCGTTGGCAAGACTGGGTTGACCGTGGCGCTGTAGTTGAAGTTGGCGACAACGGAAACGTCGGTCTTATTGGTATGTATGTACCAGCATGGATGGCTGAAGAATATCCAGACATCACAGATTCTGCGAACCTAAACAAGTACGCTGACCTATTCGTCACTGACGAATCAAAGGGCAAGGGTGCTTGGTACGAAGGTCCTCCGGGATACACCACAATCGGTGAAAAAATGGTTGAAGCCAATGGCCTTAACTTCACAATCATTTCAACTGGCTCAGAACAAGCGCTAATTGACGTGTTCACCAAAGCTGCTGCAGACAAGACTCCAGCATTGGGATACTTCTACGAACCACAAAACTTCCTTGCAAAGGTTGCTTTGGCTCGTGTTAATTTCCCAGCAAACGACTGGACAGATACTGCCGAAGCAAGTGGTCTAACTGACTACCCTTCATCACCACTGATTAAGTTAGCTTCAAAGAAACTTATGGATGCAAATGATCCGTTCACTCGCATTATTAAGAACTTCAAATGGACTAACGACGATCAAAACGGTGTAGCTGCTGACATTGAAGGTGGAATGACACCTGAAGAAGCTGCTAAGAAGTGGATCGCTGCCAATCAGGCAACAGCCGATGGTTGGGTTAAGTAGTCTTTAACTAGACATCCAAAACCCCCAAGTGCCTTTGGTACTTGGGGGTTTTGCTTTGCCTAAATAGTTTCTTAAAGGACTTGCGTACGAACTGGAAATGAACGAATATATCGAGTGTTGCGCAGTTCGCACTAGGTTGCGTATTACGCAACACCTTTTTTGAGTTGAAAGGCGTATTGCATTGCGCAAAATCGTTGTTATCGGTGCTGGTTTAGTTGGCGCAGCACTTGCAGATGAACTAAGTGAACGTGGCGAAACTGACATCACAGTTCTTGAACAAGGTCCACTTCCTGCAGCTGGTGGGTCATCATCACATGCACCTGGTTTATTCCAAAAAGTTTCAACAAGCAAAACTCTTGCGCGCATGGCTGAACAAGGCATTGAAAAACTTGTTAATGCAAAACATGAAGATGGCCCTTGTTTCTATCAGGTTGGTTCTCTTGAAATAGCAACTACCCCACGCCGACTTAAAGAGTTACACCGTCGCGTTTCCTGGTTACACATGTATGGCTACACTGAAGCTCGAGTTATTTCACCAGAAGAAACAGCGAAGCTACATAAATTAGTTAAAGCGGACAAAATATATGGCGCGGCATACTGTCCAACTGACGGTAACGCCAAAGCAGTTCGTGCAATTCAAGCAATGCAGCGCAATGCTGAAGCACGTGGAGTGAAGTTCCAAGATCGCACTACCGTAATTGGAATTGAAAGCGAAGATGGAAAAGTAACTGGCGTAACAACCGATAAAGGATTTGTGCCAGCTGAAATTGTTATTTCTGCTGCTGGTATCTGGGGACCAAAAGTTGGTCGAATGTTTGGTATGTCAAAGGCATTCCAGCCGATGGCACATCAGTTAGCGTTTACTGAAGATCTTCCAGAACTTGCCGGTGAAACCGAAGAACTTTCCATGCCAATTATGCGAAACCAAGAAGGCGATCTTTATTACCGCCAACGGTTTAATGCGATGGGTATTGGCTCTTATTTACACAAGGCAATGCCAGTTGAAGCTGAAGAGTTTGTTCCGTACGACCAAGCCCCGATCATGCCAAGTCAGCTTGAATTCACTGAAGAAGACTGGGAGCCAGTTCAAAAACTCTCCAGTCAATACCTAAAAGATGTTGGCACAGCCAAACTAACTGATGGAATGAATGGTGTTTTCTCATTCACTGTCGACACTTTTCCACTTGTTGGTGAATGGAAGGGTCTTAAGGGATTCTGGGTAGCCGAAGCAGTTTGGGCTACCCACGCTGTTGGTGTTGCCAGGGCCACTGCCGAGTGGATTATCGATGGTCATCCAAAGTTGCCAATGCATGAATTTGATGTGAATCGTTTTGAACCACATCAACTTGGTCCATCACACATCAAGATGCGTGGATCACAGAACTTTATTGAGGTTTACGACATCATTCACCCATTGCAACCAATGGAAAAGCCTCGCCCAATTCGTACCACCGGTTACTACCACCGTCATCAAGAACTAGGCGGTGTATTCCTTGAGGCATCAGGTTACGAACGTGCCCAGTGGTTTGAATCAAATAAGAAACTTGTTAAGAAATATAAGACACCTAAGCGCGATGATTGGTCAGCTAAGTTCTGGTCACCAATCGTTGGCGCCGAAGCACAATACGTAAGTGAGAACGTCGGCATCTTTGACATCACTCCGCTTAAGCGAATTGAAGTTAAAGGTAAAGGCGCACTTGAATTTTTAATGCAGCAAACAACTGGCAAGTTGGATAAAGCGCCAGGCAGTGTTACTTACTGTCTGATGCTAACTGACCAGGCTGGGATTCTTTCTGATGTTACTGTTACTCGCCTAGCCGAAAATCATTTTGTGATTGGTGCTAACGGCGCTGTTGACGTTGCCCGCTTAGAAATGTCAGCACCAGATAATGTCTTTATTAATGACATCACTGCCGGAACTGTGGCTCTTGGTCTCTTCGGGCCACATGCCCGCAAAGTAATTCAAAAGTTAACCAAAGATGATGTTAGTCACGAAGCACTTGGTTACTTTAAGGCTAAGAATACTTACCTTGATCAAGTTCCAGCAACACTATGGCGCCTTTCATATGTTGGTGAAAGCGGTTATGAAATTTACACAACCGCTGACTTTGCCCTAAAGCTTTGGGACACCTTGATGGAAGCCGGAAAAGAATTCGGCATCATTCCTGCAGGTCGCGGCGCTTACAACTCAATGCGTCTAGAAAAGGGTTACCGCTCGTACGGCACTGACATGATGAGCGATCACAACCCACATGAAGCCGGTTTAGCTTTTGCGGTTCGTAAGGGCGGTGGCTTTAAGGGCGCAGAAGCATTTGAAGCAATTGATCCAACTGCGATCAAGCAAAAACTAGTTACCTTGATTTTTGAAAATCAAGAACACGTAACCCTAGGCAAAGAAGCCGTTTACTTGAACGGCCAGCCAATTGGTTTCACCACATCGAGTAATTACGGTCACCGTATTGGTAATTCACTTGCCTATGCCTGGTTACCAATTGAAGCCTCAACACTTGGCACCAAGGTCGAAGTGCAATACTTTGATCAGTTCTACCCAGCTGTTGTCAGCGAAGATGTTCAATTCGACGCTGGCATGACTAGATTGAAGTCCTAAAATGTCGATTACTCGCAGACGAACAGTTGAATTACCTGAGCATCCAGATTTTCTTTGGGCGCATAAAGCACCAAAGAAGTCATACGATGCAATCATCATTGGCGGTGGTGGCCACGGCCTAGCTACTGCTTACTACCTAGCCAAACTTCACGGCATGACAAATATTGCTGTGCTTGAAAAGGGTTGGCTAGCTGGTGGCAACATGGCTCGTAACACCACAATCATTCGTTCAAATTACCTTTGGGATGAGTCAGAGGGTATTTACGAACATTCCCTAAAACTATGGGAAGGCCTGCAAGAAGATGTCGGCTATGAGATGTTCTTCTCACAGCGCGGCGTGATGACTCTTGCCCACAGCGTTAGCGATGTGCGCACCAAGATGCGTAACTACTACGCAAACGGTGTTGCTGACATCGATAGTGAATGGCTGACACCAAAAGAAGTTAAAAAAATTGCACCGATAGTTAACATCAGCGAGGACATCCGCTACCCAGTTATGGGCGCTACTTACCAACCACGTGGTGGTATCGCTAAACACGACTGGGTTGCATGGGGTTATGCCAAGGCTGCTGGTGACATGGGTGTTGACATCATTCAAAACTGTGAAGTAACTGGAATTAAAGTTCAAGATGGCCGCGTTGTTGGTGTTGAAACAAACCAAGGTGATGTTTTAGCAAACAAAGTTGCGCTAGTTGGCGCTGGTCACTCTTCGGTGCTTGCTGAAATGGCTGGCTTCAAGATTCCAGTTCAATCTCGTCCATTGCAGGCACTTGTTTCAGAACTACTTGAACAAGTTCTTGACACCGTAATCATGTCTGGCATGGTTCACGTTTATGTCAGCCAAGCACATAAAGGTGAATTAGTAATGGGTGCTGGTACTGATGCTTACAACTCATACGCCCAGCGCGGTGGATTCCATGTGATTGAACACCAACTATCTGCTGCAGTTGAACTGTTCCCAATTTTTGAACGGGCACATCTACTTCGCACTTGGGGTGGCATTGTTGATACAACCCCTGATGCTTCGCCCATTATCGGCTTAACACCGGTTGAAAACCTTTACCTGAACTGTGGTTGTGGTACTGGTGGTTTCAAGGGAACACCAGGATCTGGTTGGGTTATGGCCCACACCATTGCAACTGGTAGCCCACACGAACTAAATAAGGGTTACACCTTAGAGCGTTTCACTACTGGCCATCTAATCGACGAGCACGGCGCAGCCGGCGTGGCTCACTAAGGAGAACTTGAAATGTTACATATTCCATGTCCTTGGTGTGGTCCAAGAGATGAAACCGAATTTCACTACGGCCATGAAGCTGGCGTTGAATACCCACAAGAACGCGAATTAATTAGCGATGAGCAATGGGGTAAGTATGTTTTCTTCCGCGCTAATCCAAAAGGCTGGCACGCTGAACGATGGGTTCATAGTGCAGGCTGCCGTCGCTGGTTCAATGTTTGGCGTAACACCATTACCCATGAATTCGGACCAACCTATAAACCATTCGAACCACAACCTAAGAAGCCAGCATGAGTAAAGTTAAATTTAAATTTGATGGCAAGAAATACAAAGGTCACAAAGGTGACACATTAGCCACTGCCCTACTTCGCAATGGCATTGTTCACTTCACTGATTCGGCTTACCGTGATCGACCAAGAGGAATCATCGGACTTGGCCACGAAGAAGCCAATGCGCTTGTGCAGGTGGTTTCAGGTGCGGGCGAACCAATGTATCCAGCAACAGTTCTGCCAATCACTGATGGTTTAGTTGCTCGCTCCCTTTCAGGTGTTGGCGATCTTGCAGATACTCGGGACAAGTCACGTTATGACAAGAAATACCGTCACGTGGATGTTGTAGTAGTTGGTGCTGGTACTGCTGGCCTTAAAGCAGCTGGTGAACAAGCTCGCGCCGGCAAAGATGTTGTCATCTGCGATGAACAAGATCGCCCAGGTGGTCATTTAGTTCACCTAGGTCAAGATATTCCAGCAGATCTACTTGCAGTTCTTGATATGCCAAATGTGACTTACTTACCGCGCACAATTGTTCATGGTCTGTACGACCAGGGTTACAGCGTTGCAAGCGAACGTCGCACCGATCATCTAGATAGTGAAGTTCACAAAAAGAAAGCACGCATGCGCACTTGGCATTTCCGTGCTGAGAGAACGATTTTGGCAACCGGTGCTTACCAACGTCATCTTGTGTTTGCGAATAACGATCTTCCAGGCATCATGCTTTCGCACGCTGCAGCTACTTACGTGGCCCGTGATGGTGTTGATGTGTTTAAGACCGCAGTTGTTGTGACAGTTGATAACCAGGGTTACCGCGACGCAGTTCGCCTGCACAATGCTGGCGTAGAAGTTCTAGCAATTGCAGATTGTCGCCAAAGCGCATCTGGTCCATCGGTCGAGGCCGCTAAAGCGCTAGGTATCACAATCATGAACGGCAAGACTGCAGTTGATGCAGAACTGAAGCCAAAGAAAAAGACCGTTAAGTGTGTTGAAATTGGCAACCTTGATGGTACCGAAACAACATGTATTGATACTGACTTAGTGGCTGTATCTGGCGGCTGGACTCCTACAGTTCATCTAGGTACTTACATTGGTGTGAAACCAAAGTGGAATTCACTTTTGGCTTGCTTTGATTACCACGATCTAGAAAATAAGTGGGTCTCTGCTGTTGGCATGGTGGCCGGTGACTTTGGTGGCGACGATTCCCCGGCAATCTTCTTTGGTCCACAGCAAAGTGATGCTCAAGCACCCGATGCATTCGTTGATTTCCAGCGCGATGCAACATTGCGTGATGTTCGTCGTGCAGTAAAAGCGGGTATGCAAAGTATTGAACACGTAAAGCGTTACACCGCAATCGGTACGGCGCATGATCAAGGTAAGACCAGCGGAACTATCACCATGGGTCTAATTGGCGCAGCACTTGGTAAGCAGCCAGATGAAATTGGTTCACTCACCTTCCGCTCACCTTTTGTTCCAGTTCCATTTGCATCTCTTGCTGGCCGCGAACGTGGAAAGTTAGCTGATCCTGTTCGTCGCACACCAATTCATGCTCTGCATGAATCAGCAGGCGCGCCGATGGAAGATGTCGGCCAATGGAAACGTCCTTGGTTTTTCCCTAAGGGCAAGGAAGACTTGCATGCTGCAGTTCTACGTGAATGCGCTGCGGTTCGTGATGGCGTAGGTGTGATGGATGCATCAACACTTGGAAAGATCGATATCCAAGGACCTGATGCAGCTGAATTCCTAGACCGCGTTTACACCAACATGTTTAGCTCGCTAAAGGTTGGCCAAAGCCGTTATGGCTTTATGTGTGGTGTTGACGGAATGGTCTTTGATGACGGTGTTACAACACGTCTTGCGGAAAATCATTTCTTAATGACCACAACAACTGGTGGCGCTGCCAAAGTATTGGACTGGTTAGAAGAATGGCTTTACACCGAATGGCCTGACCTAAAGGTTTACTGCACATCAGTAACAGAACACATTTCAACTGTTGCAATCGTTGGCCCTAAGTCACGTAACTTAATTGCCAAACTTGCACCAGGACTTGATGCCTCAAACGAAGCATTTGGTTTCATGGAAAATAAATACGCTGATGTTGCTGGCATTCCCGCTCGCATCGCTCGTATTTCTTTCAGCGGCGAATTAGCTTACGAAATCAACGTTGAAGCTTGGTATGGCGCCCACATTTGGGAAGCAGTAATGCGCGAAGGTAAAGAATTCGGTATTGCGCCATACGGAACTGAAACTATGCACGTACTACGTGCTGAAAAGGGTTATGTGATCCTTGGCCAAGATACTGACGGAACTCAAACTCCGATGGATGTTGGTATGGACTGGATTGTTTCCAAGAAGAAAGATTTCATTGGCAAACGTTCGTTTACTCGTAGCGATACCGCTCGTGCTGGACGTCATCAATTAGTTGGTTTCATGCCAATTGATGGCCAAGAAGTTATTCCAGAAGGTGCTTACGTTGTTGAAGCTAGCAATGCTGGCCAAAAGCCACCAGTTAAGCACGTTGGTTATGTAACCAGTTCTTACATGTCAGCAGCCCTTGGCAGATCATTTGCCATGGGTATGTTGGCTAACGGTCAAGCCCGTCACGGCGAGGAAGTTGCAATACCTCTTCGCGGAAAAGTGATTATGGCAAAAGTGACTGAACCGCTTTTCTTTGACAAGGAGAACACACGTCGTGACGGTTAAAGTATTAAAGGGCGCAAAGAGCCCGCTTAATGGCGCAACTTGGGGCAAACAGGGTGACCCAATTTGGATGTATGAAGTTCCATTCACTCCGATGTGGGATCTTCGAGTTGATCCAAATTCGTCAGCATTCTCAGCTGTGAATGCTGCCCTTGGGCTAACTTTGCCGACAACAGTTGGAAAAGTTGCCAGAGTGAATGCCTCGTGCATGGGACAGCCAGAATATGAAAAAGATCAAAAAGGCATCATTGCATTATGTCTTGGACCTGACCAATGGTTACTCACTGGAACAGCAGATGCATCTGAGCTCTTGGAGCACGTGCGTGCAATTCATCACATCTCACTAGTTGACATAAGTGCCCAGAGAACCAAACTTGAAGTTTCTGGTCCAAAATCAGTTGAAGTTCTTGAGCACGTTTGGGAACAAGATCTACGCAAAAAGAATTTCGGCATTGATAGTTGCAGCCAAGGCATTATGTTCCGTACCCCGGTCATAATGTGGTACTGCTGCACAGACTGCTACATCCTGTTTGTTCGCAGTTCTTTTGCAGAGCATCTATGGGCAGCCCTGACTGACGCCACAGTTGAGTATCTTTAGATAAGCCAAATAATTTAAATTATTGGATTAAACAAAACAGAAGGTTAGAGGCATGTCCGCAATCATCCTGGATGGTAAAGCAACCGCTGCTGCAGTTAAAGCCAAGCTGGCTAAGCGCGTTGAAGAATTGAAGGCGAAAGGTATTACCCCTGGCCTTGGCACCATCCTTGTTGGTGATGATCCAGGTTCACACTCATATGTGGCTGGAAAACACCGCGACTGCCATGAAGTTGGGATCACTTCTGTTCGCGAAGATCTGCCAGCAAATGCAACGCAAGCAGATGTAATGGCTGCAATCAAACGTCTCAACGAAGATCCAGCATGTACTGGCTACATTGTTCAGTTGCCACTACCGAAGGGTCTTGACTCTAATGCAGCTCTTGAAGCAATTGATCCAAAGAAAGATGCTGACGGTCTGCATCCAACAAACCTTGGTCGCTTAGTTCTTGGTGTTCCAGCACCTCTTCCTTGTACACCTCGTGGCATCGTTGAATTGCTTCGCGCATATGACGTAAATCTTGATGGCGCTGAAGTTTGTATTGTTGGGCGCGGCGTAACAGTTGGTCGCCCACTTGGATTACTTCTTACCCGCCGTAGTGAAAATGCCACAGTTACTTTGTGTCACACCGGTACAAAAGACATGGCCGCTCACATCAAGCGTGCTGACATTGTGGTGGCTGCTGCTGGTGTTCCGCACTTCATTAAGCCAGACATGATCAAGCCGGGCGCTGCGCTACTTGATGTTGGCATTACTCGAACGGATGCTGGATTACTAGGTGACATCGATCCAGCATGCAGCGAAGTTGCTGGCCACATCGCCCCTATGCCAGGTGGTACAGGTCCAATGACCCGGGCGATGCTAGTTGCAAACGTTGTCGATACAGCTGCTGGAGAACTATAAATGAACAAGATTTATGACTACATAATTATTGGTGGCGGTTCAGCCGGAAGTGTTCTAGGAAATCGGCTATCTGAGAATCCAGATAACGAAGTTCTAGTGCTTGAGGCTGGGCGCAAAGATTCAATCTGGGATGTTTACATCCACATGCCAGCGGCCCTAACTTTCCCAATCGGTAACAGGTTTTATGACTGGATGTATAAAACAGATCCGGAACCATTTATGGGTGGCCGTCAGGTTTACCATGGCCGCGGCAAAGTACTTGGTGGCTCAGGATCAATCAACGGCATGATTTTCCAGCGCGGTAATCCTTTGGACTACGAACGTTGGGCTAGCGACAAAGGAATGGAAAAGTGGGATTACGCTCACTGCCTTCCGTACTTCAAGAAAATGGAAAACGCTACTGGCGTTCCTAATGACAAAGTATTTCGTGGTCATAGCGGTCCGCTTTACCTAGAAAAAGGACCAGCTAAGAATCCCCTTTTCAAAGCATTCTTTGATGCTGCTGTTCAAGCCGGTTTCACTCGAACTGACGATGTCAATGGTTACAAACAAGAAGGCTTTGGACCTTTTGATAAGAATGTCAAGAAAGGTCGTCGATGGTCGTCAGCTCGTGCTTACCTGCACCCAGTTAAAGGCCGCAAGAACCTAACGATCAAGACTCGTCACCAAGTTAATAAAGTTATTTTTGAAGGTGACAAGGCTGTTGGCGTTGAAGTTCGCGTTGGCAAGAAGATTGTTGAATATCGCGGACACGAAACAATTCTTTGTGGTGGTGCGATTAATACGCCGCAAGTTTTGCAGCTTTCAGGTATCGGTCCATCGGGATTACTTAATCGCTTAGGTATTCCAGTTGTTAAAGACCTTCCTGGTGTTGGCCAAAACCTACAAGACCACCTAGAGGTTTACATTCAGCACGCTTGCAAGAAACCAATCACGATGAATCCAAACCTTAAAGTTTGGAAGCGACCATTTATTGGGGCTGCTTGGTTATTTGCTCGCAAGGGACCAGGTGCAACAAACCACTTTGAAGGTGGTGGCTTTGCTAGATCTAATAACGAAGTTAAGTATCCGAATCTGATGTATCACTTCTTACCTATTGCCGTTCGTTATGACGGTACCGGTATCGAACAAGGGCATGGTTACCAAGTTCACGTTGGACCAATGTATTCAGATGCACGTGGTCGAATCGAAATCGTTAGCAAAGATCCAAAAGCTAAGCCATCAATTCTGTTTAATTACCTTTCAACTGATCAGGATCGCCGCGAATGGGTAGAAGCGATTCAAGTCACCCGTAACATCCTTAAACAATCAGCTTTTGATGAATACAGCGATGGTGAAATTAGTCCAGGACCGAGTGTCCAAACACCTGAAGAAATCCTTGACTGGGTTCGCAAAGACGCAGAAACCGCCTACCATCCATCCTGCACAGCCAAGATGGGTAAAGACGACATGGCAGTTATCGATCCAGAAACTATGAAAGTTTATGGCGTTGAGGGTCTTCGTGTTGTGGATGCTTCAGTATTTCCTTATGTAACCAATGCAAACCTTTATGCACCAGTAATGATGGTTGCTGAAAAGGCTGCAGACATCATTCAAGGTAAGCAACCACTTGCCCCTGAATATGTTGATTGGTACAAGTCAGATAAGTAACGCTTACAGCGAAGCGGCCATTGCGTAGGTAATTTAGCAACGCAATGGCCGTTAGTCTTTAGAGGTGTCAAAAAATGTATTGGTCATACTAAGCCACCCATACTTATCGACCTCAAACACCCACCTAGCGATTACAGACAAACTTGCCAAAACTGATGGCGTAACTGTTAGGCACATTGATCAATTAAGTCGAAATGGCGTGCACTTTGATCCAAAAGAAGAACAAAAACTTTGGGAACAAGCAGATTCAATAATTCTTGAATTTCCGCTGTACTGGTACCACAGCCCTGCTTCTTTAAAACAATACTTAGACGATATTTTGACTGAAGATTGGGCTTACCAAAATGTCTACAAATTAGAAGGCAAGAACTTACAAGTCCTAACTACAACTGGTGGAATTGAAGAACTTTACTCAGCAAAAGGTGAGCATGGCTTTTCACTTTCTGAAATATTAACTCCTTACAAAGCCATCGCTAGTTTTACGAAAATGAAATATTTACCAGAGCTTGCAATTTATGCTGCCAATTTCCTAAAGCCAGAAGAATTAGAAGTTCAAATAACTCAAGTTTGCGATTCAGTTAAAAACTTAACTACTTAACTCAGCCAGTATTGCGAAGGCCAGTAGCAATTCCGTTTACGGTAATACTTAAAGCTCGTTTTAGCTCGCTATCTGGCTCATGCCCATTCTCTCTTGCGTGCCGCACTCGATTTAGCAAAGTTATTTGAAGATGATGTAGTGGCAATAAATAAGTGTCCCTGATTGCCAAGGTGCGTGACAAAGTTTCACTTGCAGCCAGAACTTCACTTTCGCCAGTTAAATTCAAAATTTCTGCTCTAGTCAATTCGAACTCAGTTTTTATAGTTTCAAAAATATGCTTTAACTGATCTGGCACTAGCGCATCAACGTAGTTCTGAGCCACCGTTAAATCTGTTTTTCCAAGAGTCATCTCCACATTTGAAATGAAATTTGAAAAGAAGGTCCAACTCTGAAGCATTTCTTTGAGCTGTGATTCATAGCCTGCTTCTCTGGCTGCTCTAAGTCCGGTGCCAACACCAAACCATCCTGGAACAATTTGTCGTGACTGGGTCCAACCAAATACCCAAGGAATTGCTCTAAGGCCAGTTATTCCAGCGCTGGTGTCTGGTCGTCTTGCTGGTCTAGAACCCATATGAACATCGGCTAACTCACTGACTGGGGTTGAACGATCGAAATATGCTGGAAGATCTGGATGCTGAACTAGTCCTCGATAGGCACCCAGCGCAGCATCTGAGGCTGACTGCATCACTTGATTCCATTGAGTCATCTTTTCTTGCGGCACATTAGGCGTTCTGTGCAAAATTGAAGATTCCAAAACTGCTGCCAAAGTTAACGCTAAATTTTCACGAGCAAGTGGCGGCAAAATGTATTTGTCTGAAATTACTTCGCCTTGTTCAGTTACTTTAAGTTCGCCAGTTAAAACACCTGCTGGCTGAGCCAAAATCGCTTCGAATGTTGGACCGCCACCACGACCTACCGTTCCACCTCGGCCATGGAATAAACGAAGACGCACTCCGTGCTTATTTGCTACATCCCTTAACCGTCGCTGCGCTAGGTGAATTTCCCATTGTGAAGTCAGAATGCCGGCATCTTTATTTGAATCGGAGTAACCAAGCATCACTTCCTGCACATTCCCGCGAATTGAGACGATCTCACGGTATGCAGTAGTGCTTAGTAATTCATCAAGGATTCGATCGGCCGCCTGAAGTTCATCGACGGTTTCAAGAAGGGGAACAAAGTCGACTGCGACATATTTACGATTCAAATCAACAAGACCAGCTTCGCGGCCGATAACAACAGCAGCCAGTAAATCATCAGCGCCTCGGGTCATGGAAACAATCGCCGTTTCGCAGACGGTCTTTCCGTAAAGTTCTTGACCTTGTTTGATGGCCGTGTAAGCGCCAAATACATGCATTCCATCGGCATTTAGCGGTGGTGAGTTGCTGGCAAGTGGCCTTGTTGAACCTAATTCTTTGCGCAGGAACTCTAGACGTTCTGCTGGACTCTTTTCGCGGTATTTAAATGCGGGATCAGCCTGGTCAACTAATTGAGCAACTGCATCTTGATAACGTGCTGAATGCTCACGTACATCAAGGGTGGCAAGGTGCAAACCAACCGCCGTTGCAACCGCGATGGTGCGATCGATAACCCGAACTGCAAGTTCTTCCTCGCCCACTTCAACAAGTGACTTACGAATCACGTTTAAGTCAGCTAAGA
>JBEGTB010000006.1:0-3562 GCA_041179585.1 Actinomycetota bacterium | reverse complement strand
GTCAAGTATTCCTTCAGATTGAAAGCTTGATTGCAATACCGAAATCATTACTCGAGCCTATCCGTGAGAGAATAAGTGTGCGGGCAACGGCGCCCATTGGCCCCCGACAAACCGTATTTTTTAGGAGTAAAAATGCCTATCGCAAGTCCAGATGTTTATAACGAAATGCTTGATCGTGCAAAGGCTGGCGCTTTTGCTTACCCGGCAATTAACTGCACCTCTTCACAAAGCATCGTTGCAGCTATCCGCGGCTTCGCTGAAGCAGAATCAGATGGCATAGTTCAGGTTTCTTGGGGCGGCGCAGAATTCGCATCTGGCCAAACTGTAAAGAATATGGTTGCCGGTGCAGCAGCACTTGCTGAATTTACTCACTCAATTGCAAAAAGTTACAACGTAAATATTGCACTTCATACAGACCACTGTCCTGCTGAAAAACTAGATGGTTTTATGCGTCCGCTTGTTCAGATTTCTGCAGATCGCGTTAAAGCAGGCCAAGAACCTCTATTCCAATCTCACATGTGGGATGGATCTGCAGTTTCACTAACTGAAAACCTAAACATCGCAGATGAAATGCTTGATAAGTGTGTTGCTGCAAAAACAATTCTTGAAATTGAAATTGGTGTTGTCGGTGGCGAAGAAGATGGCATTGAAGCAAAGCACGATGCGAAGCTTTTCTCAACACCTGAAGATGCATTGGCAATGGCCGAAAAACTTGGTCTGGGCGATCGCGGTCGCTACCTAGTTGCGGCAACTTTTGGTAACGTTCACGGCGTTTACAAGCCAGGCAATGTAGTGCTGACTCCTTCAATTCTTAAAGATCTTCAAAGTGCTGTGCAAAAGAAGTACAACACTAAAGACAAGCCACTTGATCTTGTATTCCACGGTGGCTCAGGCTCACTTCTTTCTGAAATTCGCGAAGCACTTGATTACGGTGTAATCAAGATGAACATCGACACCGATACTCAGTACGCATTCACTCGTCCAATTGTTGATCACATGTTTAAAAATTACGACGGCGTGCTAAAGATTGATGGCGAAGTTGGCAACAAGAAGGCTTACGACCCACGCGCTTATGGCAAGTTAGCTGAAGCAGGCATGGCTGCACGCGTTGTTCATGCATGTGAAGATCTTCGTTCAACTGGTACTCGAATCAAGTAGTCCTGCCACTAAACTCAACACCTGCACCTTATTTATAAGTTGCCTTGATGATTAAAGGAGAGCCATGCCTGCCGTAGTGCTAGTTGGCGCCCAGTGGGGTGACGAAGGTAAAGGCAAAGCTACCGATTTACTTGGTGGCCGCGTTGATTATGTTGTTCGCTACCAAGGTGGAAACAACGCAGGTCACACCGTCGTAATTGGTGACAAGAAATTCGCACTTCACTTATTGCCAAGTGGCATCTTGACGCCAGAGGTTACTCCGGTAATTGGCAATGGCGTCGTGATTGATGCGGGTGTGCTTTTCAAAGAAATCGAAGGTCTTGAATCTCAAGGAATTGATACCTCGAAATTAATTATCAGCGCTAACGCACATCTGATTACTTCGTATCACGTGACATTGGATAAAGTCACTGAACGTTTCTTGGGTAATTCAAAAATCGGCACAACCGGTCGCGGCATCGGTCCAACGTATGCAGACAAAATTTCTCGCGTTGGTATCCGCGTCCAGGATCTTTTCGATGAAAAGATTTTGCGGGCAAAAGTAGAAGGCGCATTAACTAATAAGAATCAGACTTTAGTTAAAGTTTTCAATCGCAGAGCTATTTCAGTTGATGAAGTTGTTGGCGAACTTCTTGGATATGCCGAGCGTTTGCGACCACACGTTGCTGACACTGCATTAATACTCAATAATGCACTTGATGAAAACAAAGTGGTGCTTCTAGAAGGTGGCCAAGGAACTCTTCTTGATGTTGATCACGGAACTTATCCATTTGTGACTTCAAGTAATCCAACAGCTGGCGGCGCTTGTGCTGGTTCAGGCATAGGACCGACAAAAATCTCAGGTGTAATCGGAATTCTTAAGGCTTACACAACTCGCGTTGGTTCTGGCCCATTCCCGACAGAACTCCTTGATGAGGATGGCGAAAAACTTCGAACCATCGGTGGCGAACGTGGCGTAACAACAGGTCGCCCACGTCGATGTGGTTGGTTTGATGCGCCAATCGCTCGTTACGCAACCAGAGTTAATGGCTTAACTGACATTTTCTTAACCAAGCTTGATGTGTTAACTGGCTGGGACAAGATCCCAGTTTGTGTTGCTTACGAAATTGATGGAAAACGCAGTGATGAATTGCCAATGACTCAAACTGAGTTCCACCACGCAAAACCAATTTATGAAAACTTGCCAGGCTGGAAAGAAGACATCAGTGGCGCACGCACCATTGAAGACTTGCCAGCAAATGCACGTGCCTACGTTAAATACCTTGAAGAAATAAGTGGCACCCGGATTAGCGCAATTGGTGTTGGCCAAGATCGCGATGCAACTATTAGCCTGCACGATCTTTTAGGCAAGTAAAACAAAAACTGAGCCATCCGCTAGCGTTAAGGCATGCGCCTTAAAACAGTTAAAGATCATTTAGGTAATCGAATTGGTGTGCCGCTTGGCAATGTAACTAAGCCTGGTTTGCCTGATGAATCAGTGAAATTAGTTGGTCAGTACTGTCACCTTGAATCACTTGATGCAGATAAGCATGCTGCTGATCTTTGGGATGTTTATTCACTTGATAAAGAAGGTCGCCTCTGGACATACATGCCACAAGGTCCATTTAATTCTCTGGATGAATACCGCACTTGGGTGCAAGGTGCTCATCACAAAGCTGATCCATTTTTCTATGCGATTATCGATTCAAGTACAGGTAAAGCTGTTGGCGTAGCTTCATTTTTAAGAATTGATCCAAATTCAAGTTCAATCGAAGTTGGCTGGATTACTTTCTCGCCAGTTATCCAACAAAAACCAATCGCGACTGAATCAATGTATTTAATGATGAAACATGCATTTGATCTTGGATACCGAAGATATGAATGGAAATGTAATTCGCAAAATGCACCATCAATTAGTGCTGCAATGAGACTTGGAATGTCTTTTGAGGGTCTATTTCGTCAAGCAGCAATTGTTAAAGGTCATAACCGCGACACCGCTTGGTTTGCAATCCTTGATCGCGATTGGCCAGTAGCTAAAGCTGCATTTGAAACATGGCTTTCGCCAGATAATTTCGTCTCAAATGGAATCCAGAAACAAAGCCTTTCTAAATTAACCGCGCCAATTGTGGAATCTAGGTGGCCAAACTTAAGCGTTGAGGTCGAGTAAATCGTCTGACAATCCAGGCGTAACATATCAATCAGTCAGGCTGACTAGGAGAGACAATGGCGTTTGAAGCTGACCCAAAACGTGGGCAAGAAGTTCTAAAACTTGATCGCGAACATGTATTTCATTCATGGAGTGCGCAAGGTGCACTTAACCCGATGCTTATTCAAGGAGCAGAAGGATCTTACGTTTGGGATTATGACGGCAAGCGTTATCTAGATTTCTCAAGCCAGTTAGTTAATACAAACATTGGTCATCAGC
>JBEGTB010000005.1:0-2848 GCA_041179585.1 Actinomycetota bacterium | reverse complement strand
ATCGAAGGCGTGAACTGTCCTGAACCTGAGGGCGCGTTCTATGTTTACCCATCAGTTAAAAATCTGATTGGAAAATCGATTCGCGGCAAAGTAGTTAACTCTTCTGCTGAACTAAGTGCACTTATTTTGGATGAAGTTGAAGTTGCGGTTGTTCCAGGTGAAGCTTTTGGAACTCCTGGCTACATCCGACTTTCCTACGCACTTGGTGATGATGATTTAATCGAAGGCGTTTCTCGAATTCAAGATTTACTTAAGTAATTACCGCGCCAGTTTTCCTTGGGAAAAGTTTGCGCAATCTTGAATTGGTTGCCGGGTTAAACACTTGCTGCACAATTGCATTTGCCACTTGGTCATACTGATCAATTAAGTCCTGCGCTTTTGGCAACTGGGCTACAAAAGTTCCAAGCTCTTGTGCTTTATTAACCAGCTCGAAGTCATATTTAATTGTTTGAATGTTTGTTATTTCAGTGTGCATTCCAATAGCCGAAATAACTTCTTTTGCAGATCTTTTATCTTGATTCGCTAAAACCACAGCGCTTATCGCTTTACCTGCAAAGCTATGCCAATTTTCAATTGAACCTTTAATTAACCTGGTGACGCTTACTGCATCTGACCTACAAGTTAAAACAACTTTGTCAGCAGCGTTCAATGCAGTACTACTGACTAAATTTCGTTTAGGTAATCCAATTTCCATCGAAACCATCGGATCAACTTCTAAAACTGGACCCGCATCAACAATCACATAATCAAATTCACTTTTCGCAATCTGCCAAAGTTCAGTTAAGGCAACCTGTCTTAAATCAACCCATCTGGACGCTTTAACTAAGCCCGGTACAAAAAATAAATAATCTGAAAAATTAACTGCATCCTGGCTTAGAAAATTTTGCGTGGCAGTTTTACGTTCAACTTTGCGACAAACATCCAGTAGTCCTAGTTCGGTTATTGATTGATTGAAAAGTTGAGCCATTGCTGGGCCATATGTGTCACCATCAACCAAAAGTGTTCGTTTTTCTTTGCTGGCCATACTGAATGCCAATTCCATAGCTAATCGAGTTTTGCCAGTGCCACCTGAAAACCCGCCAACTAAAATCAGTTCCCCGGTTGGTGACATCGGTTCTTCAATTGATGCCTTATTTACTCGAACCAGTGCTGCCAAAATCGGAATTGCCGCAAGTGGATTTTGCTCTAATTCAATCCATTCAACATTCACAAAATCAGCAAAATACTTTGAATTAGTAGTTAGTGCGATAACTCTGATCTGCAGCCGTGATAGTTCGGCAAAGAATTCTTCATCTAGGCGCAGGGTGTGATCTGAAACCACAACTACGTCAGCTGAAATTACTTTGGCCACCGAAAGCACATCCACTGCATCAACACATCTGCGCTGGACTTGAATCCCGGTCATTGGATGCGAAAGGCCGCTAACGAACTGTGCTTCCCAATCCACCTGACCAATGGCCACAATCGCATTAATCATTTGTTAGCTGCGCTTGTTATCTGGAAGGGCGACTAAATCGATTACACCATCGCGCATTGCTTGAACTAACGGCTGCACACTTGTCATGTTTATTAATAAGGTGACTGCAGTATCAAGAGTTGGATCGACAAGCTCTGGAACTTGTTCAATCGTTGCCTGCGAAATAACTAATGTTGCTGGCCCAGGAAGTGCCATGCCATCTGTTGATGGTGTTACCCAAACATCAATTAATTGACCTGCTTGAAGAAAGGGCAGGTGTCCTGCTTTGATCGGCACACTTATCAAGCGCAAGTCTGAACGAAATCGATCGGAAATTGAGTTCTTAGTTAATAAGTCGCCACTAAATAAATCCCTAGTTACAACTTTGCCAATTGCCTGATCAATCGCACTTATTACCTCAATCGAATCTGGTACCAGAACTTCAACTAGCTCAACATCATTTTCGGTTAGCGCACTGCCAATTGGAACAGGCCGAATTACTAATACTGCGCTTTGTCTGAGGGCTGCCTTGGCAAATAATCCTTGGGCAAGCAGAACTGAAATGATCACAAAAATAATTCCAAGCCAAAGCCGATAATCCTTTATGGATCTTTTTGGTTTTGTCGAAACATGATTGATTTTCATGGCGCACTTCTTAGCAAAACCAAACTTGTAGTTGGAATTAAATAGGACTGATTGTGAACTAGCAGATCCAAATGATCGTTTCCAAAGCGAATTAATGTCCCGCTTAGCTGAATGCCATTGATTAGGTAAATCGAAACAATCGATTGATTTTCAACCAGATTCTTAACCCACATCGAAGTCGTATCGAGGTCACTATTTTCTACGCGAAATACCGCCCGTGGGTCAACGCCAGCCAAATAAATTGCATGAGCAAGATTGATTAAATAATTAATTCGATTACTGCTCACTACCAGAAATCGCTCAGAAGTGAACCTAATTGAGCCTGTCACAATTGGAAAACTTTGGCAGTTAATGGCCAGCGTCATTTCACTTTCAGTATTTCGAATTCGATCAATTAGATTGATGTGCTCTTGTTCGAATTTGATGCCGTCGGCAACTTCGATAAGTTTTTCAATTCTGGTTTCAACTGTGATTTCTTCATGCGCTTCTTTAAGAATGCTTTCAGCTAAATCAACAGCGGTATTTGATGAAACTTGCTTCATTGGCAAAGTTTGCAACGTGTAAAGGTGGCTGTGGATTTTGTTATCCACAGAAAAGTAAAAAGTAAGTAAGTCCTATTGACCCTTGTTTTCCCAAGGCATAGAACTGCCATACCGAATTAACAACAGGTAACTCATTTAGGGGAAATATGAATGCCATTGTTTATGCCTTACCGGCACCATTTGTTAATAATCCAGCAACTGCTGA
>JBEGTB010000004.1:0-3283 GCA_041179585.1 Actinomycetota bacterium | reverse complement strand
TTCATCCGAGGAACTCCTAATTAATTAGGAGGCAACTTCCTGTTCAACCGTTAGCTTGCCTTGGTTGATTTCGCGAAGTGCGATTGAAAGTGGCTTTTCTTGTGCGCCTGATTCAACTAGTGGACCTACGTATTCAAGTAGACCTTCACCTAGTTGTGAGTAGTAAGCATTGATCTGACGAGCACGCTTGGCTGCGTAGATAACTAATGCATACTTTGAGTCAGCGACTGCTAGTAATTCGTCGATCGGTGGGTTTGTGATGCCCTCAGGTGCGGCTGCAGTCACGTTAACTGACTCCTTTATTTTCAAAAAAGTTTTCGTAATTTAAAACTTCGTGGGGAAATTACTTGAAATATTGTACCAATTCAGAAGCAGCCCGATTTACCTCGTCATTTACGATCACTTCATCGAAAAATCCCTTAGATTCCAATTCTTTAAGGGCGGCATCAAGGCGAGCTTGCACTTGAGTCTGGCTTTCTGTTCCCCTACCGGCAAGGCGGGCTTCAAGATCAGCCCAAGTAGGTGGTTCAAGAAAAACTAGTAATGCTTCTGGCATCGCTTCACGAATTTGTTTAGCACCTTGAACTTCAATTTCTAAAAGCACAGGTGTCCCTGCAGCAAGCTTTTCTTGAACAGCATTACGCGGTGTGCCATAACGATTACCTGCGTAATTAGCCCATTCAAGTAATTGATTATCTTCAATCATTTGATCGAACTTTTCATCAGAAACATAAAAATAATTAACGCCATCAACTTCGCCAGGCCGTGGTGCGCGAGTAGTTGCCGAAACAGATAGCCAAGTATTTGGTGCTTGGCGAAGCGCTTCTTTAATTACTGAGGATTTGCCAACACCACTTGGTCCAGCAAGGACAACTAAATGTGCGGGCATAGATGAAAGTTTACTAGCGAATACTGTCAGCGATTTGGGCTGCAGCCACAGCCAAATCTGCACTTGCGGTAATTGGTCTGCCAATAACTAGTAAATCTGCGCCATCACTTAGCGCCTGTTGTGGTGTGGCGATGCGTTTTTGATCCCCAGCATCACTTCCAGCAGGACGAACACCTGGTGTGATCAATACAGTTCCGCTGCCAACTTCGGCTCTAACTGCAGCAACTTCTTGTGGTGAACAAACGATTGCTCTTGCGCCAGCTTCAACTGATTGCAAAGCCAATCGCTTCACGATCTCTTGCGGGGTTCCTGACCAACCCATTTCAGTTAGTTGCTGGGCAGTTAGCGAAGTAAGGATTGTTACAGCGGTAACTAAAGTATCTGGAACTGCGTCAACTGCAGCTTTGATCATTTCTTTGCCACCAGAAGCGTGCACTGTTAAATACTTTGGATTAAGTATCGAAATACTTTCTGCAGCGCCACCAACAGTTGCTGGAATGTCATGCAGTTTTAGATCTAAGAAAATATCACAACCCGATGCTGCCCGCGCTGTCTGAACACCAGCATGACCATCACGCAGGAATACCTCTAACCCAACTTTTACAACTTGAACATGCGGACCAACTGCAGCTGCCCATAATTTGGTAGTTGCTAAATCAGGTGCATCAAGTGCCACTGCGATAGGTGCCTTAGACATGTGCTGCTCCAATCGCATCAGTTAACTTTTCATATCCACGTGTTGCTAATTCTTGACCAAGTTCATTTGCGATCCGCCATGGCGCACTTGGATCACCAAAGACAACTGTGCCGATGCTGACTGCGCTAGCGCCGGCTGCAATAAATTCAAGTGCGTCATGACCTGTGCGAATGCCACCCATGCCAAGAATTGGTAAGTGTGGAAATGCTGCGTGCACTTGATACACCGCACGCACAGCAACTGGTCTAATCGCAGGACCTGACAACCCACCAGTTCTGCCACCAAGCATTGGTTTCATTTTGTCTAAATCAATAACCATGCCAAGCAATGTGTTTATCATCGATACGCCATCAACACCTGCTTCAACAACACTTGAAGCGATTTCAACAATGTCAGTTACATCAGGAGATAGTTTTGCCAAGATCGGTGACTCGTTAGTCCACTCTTGGCGCACTGTTGAAATTACTTCAGCGGCTGAATAAGGATTACAAGCAAATACTTGGCCACGGCTTTCAACGTTTGGACATGAGATGTTTACCTCTAGTCCCCCGATACCTGGAACATCTTTAAGTATGCGTGCTAGTTCACCAAACTCATCAACATTGTTTCCTGCAATTGAAACAATCGTGGTCACATTATTTTCGCGAAGCCAAGCTAAATCTTTTTCTAAGAAACTTTCAATGCCAGGACCTTGCAAACCAATTGAGTTGAGCATGCCACTTGGTGTTTCAGCCATACGCGGTGTGGCGCGACCTGAACGCGCATTTTTCATGATGCTCTTTGTCACAACTGCGCCAAGAGTTCTTAAGTCACCAAACTGCGCAAGTTCTTTTCCAGCAGCGGCGCATCCAGAAGCTGTTGCTGTTGGACCGCTAAGTGAAAGCGATCCAAGGCTAGTAGTTAAGTCAACGCTCACTAGTGACCACCAACTACTGGCGCGCCAAGAGTGTCACTTGGAATTGTGTCCACATCGTCCCAGCGAACGCGATCACCACGGAAAACTGGTCCTTCAACACATGAGCGAACCATTCGAGTAACGCCATCATCGCCGATGACCGGCAACACACAGGTCATGCAAACACCAATGCCACACGCCATTGATTCTTCAACTGCGCACTGGCTATAGGCATCATGTTCTTTGGAAACACTTGCAACTGCCTTAAGCATTGGCATCGGACCACAGGCATAAACAGCTTTGGCATTTGTTCGCTTGATCGCATCTGGCAAAACATCAGTAACAAGCCCGCGAACACCTGATGAACCATCATCTGTCGTGACTGTGACAACATCAGCGACTGCTTTTGATTCAAGAACACCAAATAGTTTGCTTTCAGTTGCCGCGCCCAAAATAATTTCAACTTGGCAGCCACGCTTTTTTAATTCACTAGCCAGCATCATCATTGGTGCTGATCCGTATCCGCCTGCGACAAGCACACAGCCAACGGGCTGGCGTGGAAGAGCAAATGGTTTACCAAGTGGTGCGACGATATCAATCACATCACCTGGTTTTTGCTGTACTAACCATTGTGTTCCCTGGCCATGCGATGCGAAAATTACTTCAATCGACTCATTTGGTGTTGCACGGTGAATAGAAAAAGCGCGGCGCAAAAGCATTCCGCCACCCACGCCACCGACTGCAACTGCAACGAAATGACCTGGCTCAACACTTGCGGCTATTTCTGGTGCTTCAAGTTTTA
>JBEGTB010000003.1:0-3761 GCA_041179585.1 Actinomycetota bacterium | reverse complement strand
TTGGCAAAGTTGAACAAGGTATTCCAGAAGATGACCCACGTAACGCAGCAACAATTGCTGACAACGTTGGTGACAACGTTGGTGACTGTGCTGGTATGGCAGCTGACTTGTTCGAGTCATATGCCGTAACTTTGGTTGCCGCGCTAATTCTTGGTAAAGCAGCTTTCGGTGAAATCGGTTTGGTATTCCCGCTAGTTGTTCCAGCTATTGGTGTATTAACTGCAGTAATTGGTATTTTCGCTGTAGCACCGCGCGACACTGATCGTTCAGGCATGAGCGCCATTAACCGTGGCTTCTTCTTGTCAGCTGTGATTTCAGCAGTACTTGTAACTGCAGCTTCTTACAAATTCTTGCCAGCAACACTTGGTGAACTTAAGAGCGTTGCTGATCCGACATTTGGTTTAGCTGAAGGAACAACCGTTAATCCGAGATTCCTAGCAATTGCTGCTGTATTAATCGGTATCGTTCTAGCTGCTGCGATCCAGCAGTTAACTGGTTACTTCACTGAAACTAATCGCAAACCAGTTGATGACGTTTCAAAGTCATCACTAACCGGCCCAGCAACCGTGATCCTTTCTGGTATCTCACTAGGTCTTGAATCAGCTGTTTACTCAGCACTACTTATTGGCGCAAGCGTTTTCGCTGCGTACATGCTTGGTGGCGGTTCTGTAATCCTTGGGCTATTTGCAATTGCGCTTGCCGGTACTGGTTTGTTAACCACTGTTGGTGTCATTGTTTCGATGGACACCTTCGGACCGGTTTCAGACAATGCTCAAGGTATTGCTGAAATGTCAGGTGATGTTCATGGTGAAGGTGCCAAGGTTCTAACCAGCCTTGACGCTGTCGGTAACACCACAAAGGCAATTACCAAAGGTATTGCAATCGCAACTGCAGTATTAGCTGCAACGGCATTGTTTGGTTCATTCCGCGATGCCGTTACAAATGCAGCTAAAGGTGCAGGTACAACTGCACTTGAATATGCAGGTGTTCTAGATGCTGCAAATCCAAAGAATCTTGTTGGCTTGCTAATCGGTGCATCAGTTGTATTCATGTTTAGCGGTCTTGCGATCAACGCTGTTTCACGTGCCGCTGGCGCTGTGATTTTCGAAGTGCGACGCCAATTCCGCGTGCATCCAGGAATCATGAAGGGAACTGAACTTCCTGAATACGGCAAAGTTGTTGACATTGTTACTCGCGATTCACTTCGCGAATTAGCAACCCCAGGTTTGCTTGCAGTATTAACACCAATAGCAGTTGGTTTCGGTCTTGGTATAGGCGCCCTTGGTACATTCCTTGCCGGCACAATTGCTACTGGCACATTGATGGCAGTGTTCTTGTCTAACTCAGGCGGTGCTTGGGATAACGCAAAGAAGTTCGTTGAAGACGGACATTTTGGTGGCAAGGGCTCTGAAGCTCACAGCGCAACTGTGATCGGTGACACTGTTGGTGATCCATTCAAAGACACTGCTGGTCCTGCAATCAATCCACTGATCAAAGTTATGAACTTAGTTGCATTACTAATTGCACCTGCAGTTGTAACTTTGGCACTTGATGGCAAAGACAACATCAGAATGGGCATCTCACTAACTGCCGTAGCAATAATTGTTGGCGCAGTAATTAATTCAAAGCGCCGTGCAATTACTGTTGGCGAAGAGTAAATCGCTTCCTTAAATAAAAATCGCCCCGATTATTTAATCGGGGCGATTTCTTTTGTGTTTATTGGGTTTTTGATAATTTATGTGGGTTTTCGACTCGCGCGATAAAACTCATTATTTGCAAGGCTGGCTATAAATAAGGCAAAGTAACCATCAGACGGTTGAAATACATACAGTATTTATACGCACTCAAAGTAGGCGAATAAATACAACAAAAATAAGAGCCGGCCGTCGCGAAAGGGTTATTGGTGTCTACTCCACACCGGTTAGTGATCGTTGAATCACCGGCAAAAGCAAAAACAATTCAAAAATACCTGGGTGCCGGATATGACGTTGAAGCTTCTGTTGGTCACGTGCGCGATTTACCTGAGCGCGCAGTTGATGTGCCGGCTGAAATCAAAAAACAACCATGGGGCCGCATGGCTATCGACGTGGAAGATGATTTCACCCCGTATTACGTAGTTAGTTCTAAGAAAAAAGACAAAGTCGCTGAATTAAAGCGTAAGTTGGCTGATGCTGACGAATTATTACTGGCAACTGACGAGGACCGTGAAGGTGAAGCTATTGCTTGGCACCTAATGGAAATCTTGCGTCCAAAAGTTCCAGTCAAACGAATGGTTTTCCACGAAATCACTCCTGAAGCAATTGCCCACGCAGTTGAGTCAACCCGTGATTTGGATATGCAACTTGTCGATGCCCAGGAAGCAAGGCGTCTAATTGACCGTCTTTACGGCTTTGAAGTTTCACCAGTTTTATGGCGCAAAGTTCAGGCTGGTTTATCAGCAGGTCGTGTTCAGTCAGTTTCAACCAGAATTATCGTTGAACGCGAACGTGAACGCATTGCATTTAAGAGTGCTTCTTACTGGGATATCGATGCAGTGTTTGAACCTGGCCCATTTGCGGCAACTCTAGTTCAACTAGATGGCAAACGCGTTGCGACTGGTAAAGATTTTGATTCACTTGCACAGTTAACAACTAAAAATGATGTCGTTCATTTAAATGAATCAGATGCAAAGTCATTGGCTGAAAACTTAAGTGCAACTAAATTTGAAGTTCGTCGCGTTGATGAAAAGGGTTACACCAACCGACCTAAAGCACCATTCATGACATCAACTTTGCAACAGGCTGCATCAGGAAGATTGAAGTGGGGCGCGCAGCGCACGATGCGTGTTGCTCAAGGTTTATATGAACGTGGTTTCATAACTTATATGCGTACTGATAGCACAACACTTTCTGAAACTGCTATTAATGCTGCGCGTACACAAGCTGCACAACTTTATGGTCAAGATCATGTCTCTGAAGCGCCACGTCGCTACGATCGCAAAGTTAAGAATGCCCAGGAAGCGCACGAAGCAATTCGTCCTGCAGGTGATGTATTCCGCACACCAGCTGAAGTTGCCGGCGAACTTGTTGGCGATGAATTCGCACTTTATGACTTAATTTGGAAGCGTACGGTTGCAAGCCAGATGGCAGATGCTCGCGGAACAACGGCAACCATTCGTCTTGGTGGAATCAGTAAAGATGGCAAAGATGCTGAATTTTCTGCAAGTGGAACGGTAATTACTTTCCGTGGTCACCTTGCTGCTTATGACGACATCGATGATGACAATGAAGGCAAAGAGCAAGCTAGCCGATTGCCAGTGCTTAAAGCAGGCGATGCAGTAACTGCGGTAAATCTTGAGGCAAGTGGCCACAACACAAACCCGCCAGCTCGTTATACCGAAGCAACCTTGGTGCAAAAGCTTGAAGAACTGGGTATTGGCCGTCCGTCGACATACGCAGCAATCATTAGCCGCATTATTGACCAGGGTTATATCTGGAAAAAGGGAAGTGCATTAGTTCCGCACTTCCTAGCATTTACAGTGGTTCGCTTGATGGAAGAAAACTTCACCCAGTTAGTTGATTATGACTTCACTGCTTCTCTTGAAGAAGTTCTTGACCAGATTGCTCGAGGTGAAACTGATCGTCTTGATGTTTTGAAACGCTTCTACTTTGGTGAAAATGATCACGGCACAATTTTCCCTGGCCTTGCACCACTTGTTGCTGTTTATGGCGACATCGATGCACGTGCAATGGCTTCAATTCCAATTGATGGTCACAACGGCA
>JBEGTB010000002.1:0-48064 GCA_041179585.1 Actinomycetota bacterium | reverse complement strand
TTCAAAATACGCACCGATTCGATTTTCAGCACTGAATCTTTTAACCCACTGATCTTGTTGCATCCATCGACCAAAAGTTGCGCACGGAATTCTTGGCTTTGTTGCACGAAGTTTTGCGGTGCCAACTGTAAATACCGAACCAATAACTAAGTTATTTAAATCTATTCCGGCGGTCGTTAGGTTTTCACCAAACTGCCCCGCTGTTAATTTCTGATCTAGTTCAACTGACCACCAGCCATAGTCTTCACTGGAGTATGCATAAACAGCTTGATCAGGTGATCCGTGGTGTTTCATGTCTGATCGCTTGTCACCTGCAACACCATCAGATGTCACAAAGCGACTGTCTTCGACTGGACGTTTATCAATTGATGTAAACGGCATACTGCCACCTTCATCGGGCACATCAGCAAAAACTACGTTCAATGAGATAACGCGCGCAGTCACATTAGTCCTTAGCTTTCGCTTTGGCGCCACTGTCATCGGTTGAAAGTGCAGCAATGAATGCTTCTTGTGGCACTTCAACACGGCCAACCATCTTCATGCGCTTCTTACCTTCTTTTTGTTTTTCCAGAAGTTTGCGCTTACGAGAGATGTCGCCACCGTAACACTTAGCCAAAACGTCTTTGCGCATTGCACGGATAGTTTCGCGGGCAATGATCTTGGCACCAATTGCAGCTTGAATTGGCACTTCGAACTGTTGACGTGGGATGAGTTCTTTTAGTTTTGCGGCCATCATCACGCCATAGGCGTAAGCCTTATCGCGGTGAACAATTGCGCTAAATGCATCGACTGGATCACCGTGCAGCAAGATATCCACTTTTACCAGATCTGCTGATTGGTCACCTGTTGTTTCGTAATCAAGTGAGGCATAGCCACGAGTACGAGACTTTAGCTGATCGAAGAAATCAAAAACAATTTCAGCAAGCGGCAAGGTATAGCGCATTTCCACGCGGTCTTCAGAAAGGTAATCCATGCCCATCATGTTTCCGCGACGGGTCTGGCAAAGTTCCATGATGGCGCCAACAAATTCGTTTGGGGTAAGAATTGTGGCGCGCACAATTGGTTCGTGAACTTCAGCGATTTTTCCAGATGGGAATTCACTTGGGTTAGTAACCGTTAGTTCTTTGCCATTATCCATCTTCACTTGATAAATAACGTTTGGTGCAGTTGAAATCAGATCTAAATTAAATTCGCGCTCCAACCGTTCACGAACAATTTCAAGATGCAATAAACCTAGGAAGCCACATCGGAATCCAAAGCCAAGTGCCACAGATGATTCAGGTTCATAAACCAAAGCTGCGTCATTTAATTTAAGTTTGTCTAGGGCTTCACGAAGTTCAGGGAAATCTGAACCATCAAGTGGGTAAAGCCCGGAAAAAACCATCGGCTTAGGTTCACGATATCCACCAAGAGCTTCTTTGGCTGGATTACCCGCCAAAGTGATCGTGTCACCAACTTTTGATTGACGAACATCTTTAACGCCTGTGATTAAGTAACCCACTTCCCCAACACCTATAGCTTTTGCTGCAATCGGTTCTGGTGAAATAACACCAACTTCTAAAGTTTCGTGTTGTTCGTTGGTACTCATCATCTTGATTTTTTCGCGCTCTGGAATTCGACCATCAATAACGCGAACATAAGTAACCACACCGCGATAAGTGTCATAAACAGAGTCAAAAATTAATGCACGAGCAGGTGCATCCGCTACGCCAATCGGGTGTGGAATTTGTTTGACTACTTCATTTAGTAAATCTTCAACGCCAGCACCAGTCTTAGCACTTACCTTTAAAACATCCTCAGGCTTGCAACCAATAATGTGGGCAAGTTCAGCGGCATACTTTTCTGGCTGAGCTGCTGGAAGATCAATCTTGTTTAGCACTGGAATTATTGTTAAATCATTTTCCAAAGCTAAATAAAGGTTGGCCAGAGTCTGTGCTTCAATGCCTTGAGCAGCATCAACTAAAAGAATTGCACCTTCACAAGCAGCCAAACTTCGACTGACTTCGTATGTGAAGTCAACGTGCCCTGGTGTATCGATCAGATTTAAGACGTAATCAACACCATCATTTGCTTTAAATGGCAAACGAACCGCTTGGCTTTTAATAGTGATGCCACGTTCGCGTTCAATGTCCATGCGGTCTAAATACTGAGCACGCATATGCCTTGGATCAACAACACCAGTGATCTGCAGCATGCGGTCAGCAAGTGTTGACTTGCCATGGTCGATATGAGCGATGATGCAGAAGTTTCGAATTATTTCTGGCGAGGTAGCCCCAGGTGCGGGAGCAGTACTGGCCATCAAAAATCCTCTTAAGTTGAAATGCTTAATTTGCAAGGGAATTGCCTTGCCATTTTGGCACAGAACCACACAATTTGAGCAATCGCCTAGTTAAAAGGTAATCTTGTGGCTTGCACCTAATAGATAGACAAATAGACAAGGTAAGACGTGGCAAACATTAAGTCCCAGAAGAAGCGAATTCTTCAGAACAACGCTGCTCAAGAACGCAACAAGTCAGTTCGTAGCGCCCTGAAGACCAAAGTACGTCGTTTCCGTGAAGCACTTGCTGCTGGCGATAAGGCCGCTACTGCTGCTGCACTAACTGATGCATCACGCGCTCTAGATAAGGCTGCATCAAAGGGTGTAATCCACAAGAACCAAGCTGCTAACCGCAAGTCAGCTATGGCTTCCGCTGCTGGCAAGTAAATAAAACTTCTTTAAGCCCGTACCGATTGGTGCGGGCTTAATTTTTTGGTGGCCTTATGGCCATTAAATCTTTTTCAATTCGATACTGCGATTGCACAGTATCTAAACTCTTGCCACCAGGAATTGCTGGGTCATAACTAGTTCCCTTGCTTGCCCGATCTGCTTGGGCAAGTAACCTGGCCGCCGTTGCAAGTTGCTCAGGAGTCCAACGATTCTTTTGGTTGCGCAGCATTCTGATTTTCCATGGTGGAACACCAACAACGCCAGCAAGTTCATTTTCAGACATACCTGCAGGCGCTGCTGCATATTTAACTAACGCGCGAAGTCCATTGCTAATCGCACTTATTGCCGGAACCGCAGAAGAAGTGTCACCCTGCAATGCCCAGCGAAGTTGTTCTAATACTTCAAGCGGCTGCGCATTCCACATCGCATCACTTAGCGTCCAACCCATCACATCCGATACGCCAGAGTAATAAGTGCTCACATGAGTTGCATCAATAACTTCTGCTTCGATGTCTGAGCATAGCTGGGAAACAGCTGAAAGTAGTTCACCTAAACTCGTTCCAAGTGAAGTTTGTAATTGCGTGACTGCATCAGCAGTTACTTTACGTCCATGCTTTTTGAACTCAGCCACAAGCGCGGCTTCGAGATCCTTTGACTTTAGTTCGCTGCAGTTGGCTTCCACTACCCCAGACTTACGGATAGTTTCCAAAAGTCGTTTACCTTTAACGCCACCTGGATGCGTAAAAACTAATCTGATGTGATCTGGCACATTATCCAAATACAAATTAATTTGTTCAGCCAGTTCATCGGTTGCGCAGTCAACCCCTGAAACCACCAAAACTGTTAATTCGCCAAATAGTGATGGCGACATTGCATTAGCAAAATCCATCCCGGCTGAGTCATTTCCTGCAGCGATTTCTTGGCGAACAAAGTTTGGATCACTATTGCGAGCCGAGTGAATAACACCATCAATTACCCGCTGGACTAGAACTGTTTCTTTGCCAACGGCAAGAATCACCTTGCTATCAGCGCCAGTCGATTTAGCCACAAGATGAGTTTGCCACACCCTTATTTCTTGTTTAATTGGCACTACTTTTCTGACTTGATGTTCACTTTGTCGCCACTTTGCCAAATTGCAATCGAGCCATGTTCATCGGTTCGCACGACCTTTGCCCCGATTGATTCATATAAATAGATGGTGTCATTTGATGGATGGCCATAATCATTGTCTTTCCCAACAGAAATTATGGCGAGCTTTGCTTTTGTTGCTCTTGCGAAATTGGTTGATTGATACCTAGATCCATGATGGGGAACTTTCACCACAATTGCACTTGGGTCCGGAATTAATTTAAGAATTGCCTCTTGGGCAATGGGCTCAATGTCACCGGGCAAAAGCACAGTTAAGTTGGAAGTTCTGATTAACACAGAAACACTGGCGTTATTTGGCGTATTACTATCAAAATCAGTTTTGCGCTTTGGCCAGATACAAAACAATTCAATCGAACCTACTTTTAAATAATCTGGATAAGCCAAGACACTTGACTGCATCTGATTTTCAGCCAGTACCTGCATAACAAATTTCGTTGTTAAGGGTGGGTCAGATAGTGGACTGATTCTGATCTGCCCCACTTCTCGCCCGGCAATTGCACCAGGCAGGCCAACAACATGATCGGCGTGAAAATGGGTAAGCAGTAGCAACGAAATCTTTTTAACTTTTAGATCCGAAAGACATTTGTTAACCAGCTCGGGATTTCCGCCAACATCAATCACTATGGCTTCACTACTTGAAACCCGAATCACTGTGGCATCACCTTGGCCAACATCACAAGATGCAATTTGCCAATTGGGTGGCACCCAACCGGTTAAGACTGTGAGCGGCCTTTGCCAGAGCATTAATACGCAAGTTAGCCAGCAAGTTACAACTATTTGTTTTTGCCCAGATGAAAATCTTGGCCAGAGAAGTTTGGATCGAACGCCAAGAACTATCGCCAAGATAGCTAGGACTACGCCGCCTAAACCTTTGGGCCAAGGGATTACCAGCCAACTTTGTCTGGAAAAAAATTGTGCGCAAATGACTATTCCCTGAGCGCAACCAATCGCAATTAATCCAATTAGTTGAGCTAGTGGATTAAAAATGTTTGCCACTAGAGCTGCCAATAAACCAAAAATCATTGTAGGCCCCGCAAGTGGAACCGAAATTAAATTTGCCGGAAGGCTTCCAAGTGAGATTGGTGACCCAAGGCTTACCAAAATTGGAAATACTGCAATTTGAGCGCTGACCGTAACTACTAATCCCAAAACTAACCAATGCGGAACTTTTCTGGGAATAACTCGATCAAAAATTTGAATTAATGAATTTGCCCATAAAAGTAATCCCGCGGTTGCAAATACTGAAAGTGCAAAGCCATAAGAAATTGAAAGCCATGGATCAATAAAAATAAGTGCGATCACTGAACCAATTAATGCTGGGATTGCAGACTTGGGTGACTTGGAAAGTAATGCTAAAACCATGATCACACCCATGACACTTGCTCGAAGAACACTTGGTTGTGGTCTTACTAAAACCACAAATCCAGTTAGGCCAAGTAGTGCGATGTAATAGTTAGTTTTATTTGAAAGGCGTAATTTTCGACCGAACCCCAAAATTAAGGCGATAAGTAATGTGACATTACTTCCAGAAACTGCAGTTAAATGAGTAAGTCCTGATGATTTCATCTGCTTTGCCAATACTGGATCAAGCCTGCTGACATCACCTAGCGCCAGACCTGGAACTAGCCCAGCTGGTTTATCTGGAAAATTAGCGAGCGTTCGATGCAAACTGTTTCGAAAGTAACTTGCTAAAAATTGGTATTTGGGTGGAGTTTGAATTATTAGTACATCACCAGTCACGGTGAGCTTGGCTACCACCCCACGGATTTTTTCGGATGGATTTAATTTTCCAATTAATGTCAGTTTTGTTTTGGGTGGCAGATTTTTAACTTTTGTGAACTGTTCACCTGAAACAAAAACTTGCACTGGAACGCGCAATTGAAATGTGTCACCACGGAATTTCACTTGAGTAGCTTGAAACTTAAAGACACCAAAATCTCTGGTTCCAAGATCTAAGGCATTTACTACCTGGCTTCGTCGTACATCATCAATAGTTAAACCAGTTACTTCAACAACTGCACGTTCATTTGCGGCGCCAGTTAACGGCTCTGAATAAAGCGGGGCTAGCCGTAAACCCGCTAGACCCGCCCCTGCTATTAGACCTACGGCGGCAAGCCTGATGCTGGTTTTATCCCAAATGAATATTTTTGATTTTTGATAATTCAGAATTGCAAAAGCAAATGCAATTAGTAGCCAAAGCAGAATATCTGCTGGGGCAAATTTGCTAGCAACCATTATGGTTACGCAGGTTCCAAACCAAAGCCCAGTAGCAAATGAACCTAATCTAAAATCCATTAAACGCGGACTGCGGATTTCAAGCGATTAAAAAGTTTTGACCCAATCCCTTCAACTTCTTGAAGTTCATCAACAGAACTAAATCGCTGGTGTGCCTGGCGCCATTCCAATATGCGATTTGCCATTACTGGTCCAATTCCAGGAAGTGAATCAAGTTGTTCAACTGTTGCGGTATTTAAATCGATTCGATTATCCAGTGCACTAACCGATGTAGCGCCAACTTGAATTAATTGGCCATCTTCAACATGCGCGGCCAAATTCAAAGTGTCCTGCTTGGCATCACTTGTAAATCCACCTGCAGCATTTATGGCATCGATAACTCGACTACCAGCATTTAATGTGACTATTCCAGGTGTAACCACATCTCCAACTACATGCACTACCACTTGCCCGCTCTGCGATAATGAATCACTTGTTTGGGTGGCTGATTGATTTAAGGATTCAATCTGGTTAATTTCAGCTGGTCTAGTTAGCCACCAGATTGCAGTCATCGCAAACAAGAGCATTCCAACAACTCGAATGATTGGTTTGAGTGCGATCTGTGGCGGATTGATTAAAGTTTGCCTAGGTTCGCTAACTTCAATTTCTGGTCTTGGGGCAATTAACTTATTTAGTCTGGCAAGGGCAATGTCTTTATTTCTTGAAAATAACTGCATGCGAGCAAAGTTACGAAGTTAAAGCGAAATCACACTCTAAAAAACTAGCTTGTGGATTAGTTTGAGGTGTTAATTAACCTAAAACTATATTTACGAGTTTTGGTGGGCGAACAATGATTGCTTTTGGAGTTTTGCCTGAAATCTCGCCAGCAACACTTGGCAAAGCTAGTGCCATTTCTTTGAAGTCGTTTTCTGAAATGTTTGGCGAAACCATTATGCGTTCTTTGATCTTGCCGTTGATCTGAACAATTGCTTCTACTTCATCTTCAACAAGAAGTGCTGGATCGACATCTGGCCAAGGAGCTAGGGCAACAGATGGTTTGTGACCTAACTTTTCCCACATTTCTTCAGCGGTAAAAGGTGAAACAAGTGAAAGCATGATTGCCACGGCTTCAGTTGCTTCGCGCACTGCTGGATCCGCTGGGCCACAACCTGAGTCAATTGACTTACGGGTGACATTTACTAGTTCCATCGTTCTGGCAACGGCCACATTGAATCGGTAGGTTTCAACAGCTAGCTGGGCATCGTTTAATGCGCGATGAGTTGCTTTGCGTAATGCCTTATCGCCAGTTTTGAAATCAACGCCAACTGGTGTTGAAACATCGCCCGCTAAACGGAAAGCGCGGCCAAGGAATTTTTTAGAGCCACTTGGTGAAACATCTGCCCAGTCAATGTCATCTTCTGGTGGACCAGCAAAAACCATTGTTAAACGAATTGCATCGACACCATGCTCGTTGAGTGCATCGCCTAGTTTCACTAAGTTGCCACGGCTCTTACTCATTGCAGAGCCATCCATCACAACCATGCCTTGGTTTAGTAATCGAGTGAATGGTTCAGTGAACTTAACCATTCCCATGTCATACATAACTTTGGTGAAGAAGCGACTGTACAAAAGGTGCAAAATCGCATGCGTCACGCCACCAACATATTGATCAATCGGAAGCCATTCTTCGGCTTGCTTTGGATCAAAAGGTGCATCTTCTAACTGTGGGTTTAGATAACGCATGTAGTACCAAGATGAGTCAACGAATGTATCCATCGTGTCAGCATCACGCTTGGCAGCGCCGCCACAACTTGGACAACTGACATTAACCCAATCACTTGCCGCGCCAAGTGGGGATGTTCCCTTGGGTGCTAGGTCAAGACCTGCTGCATCTGGAAGTTGAACTGGAAGCTGTGATTCTTCAACTGGAACTTCTCCACACTTTTCACAGTGAATGATTGGAATTGGCGTTCCCCAGAAACGTTGACGAGAAATAAGCCAGTCACGCAAACGATAGTTTTTAGCTGGCTTACCGCGACCATCTTTTTCCAAAATTGAAATCATTTTTGCGATGGCATCAGCTTTATTTAGTCCATCAAGTGGTCCGGAATTCACGTGTGGACCGTCATCAGCTGTGGCAACAAAAGTTTGTGCTGGATCTGTATCACTTTGCACAACAACTCGAACTGGAATGTTAAATGCCTTGGCAAAGTCCAAGTCGCGCTGATCGTGTGCCGGAACTGCCATGATCGCGCCAGTTCCATAATCAGCTAATACGTAATCACTTGCCCAGATCGGAAGTTTTTCACCGTTTACTGGATTGATTGCATAGCGGTTTAAGAAAACACCAGTCTTTGGTCGATCTGTAGCCAAGCGATCGATATCACTTGTGGCTTTCACCATTTCTAAATACTTTTCAAATTCAGCTTCAGCACCAGTACCTTTTGAAAGTTCGGCAGCAAGTTCTGAGTCAGCGGCAACAACAAAGAAGGTTGCGCCAAATAAAGTGTCTGGACGGGTTGTGTAAACAACAACTGATTTATCCAAGCCTTCGATGTCGAAGGTTACTTCAGCACCTTGGCTGCGGCCAATCCAGTTGCGCTGCATCTGCAACACTTTTTCTGGCCACTGACCTTCAAGTGACTTCATGTCATCTAGAAGGCGATCTGCATAATCTGTGATCTTGAAATACCACTGGTTAAGTTTTTTCTTTGTTACTGGCGAATCACAGCGCTCACAAAGTCCTGCGACTACCTGTTCGTTTGCCAAAACAGTCTGGCAAGAAGGGCACCAGTTAACGGCCGAATCTTTTCGGTAAGCAAGACCTCTTTTATACATCTGCAGGAAGAACCACTGGTTCCACTTGTAGTACTGCGGATCACAAGTATTTAGAACGCGGTCCCAGTCAAAAGAACAGGCATAACGTCGCATCGAAGCTTTTTGAACTGCAATGTTTTCATACGTCCAAATTGCTGGACTTTCATTTCGCTTGATGGCTGCATTTTCTGCAGGCAGACCAAAGGCATCCCAGCCAATTGGGTGCATAACATTGAAACCTTTATGTGCCCAGTAACGAGCGATTACATCGCCAAGTGCATACGCTTCAGCGTGGCCCATATGAAGGTCACCTGATGGATAGGGGAACATGTCCAAGACATATTTCTTTGGACGCAAATCATCTGGATTACCAGATCTAAATGGTGCAAGTTCATCCCAGATTGGCAGCCACTTTTCCTGAATGGCGTTGAAGTCCATCGCATTTGGATCAGCTGAATCGTTAAAAACTTGCTCAGTCATAATCACCCTAGATTACTGGAGAATTCGCTCGCACCTAAACTCGTCATTATGACTAAACGCGGCTGGCTATTAATTGGTGCACTTGGACTTATCTGGGGCACGCCTTATTTATTTATCCGAATTGCCGTTGAAGAAATTTCACCATCAATGGTCGTCTTTAGTCGCCTGCTTATGGGTTCAATGATTCTGCTACCTCTTGCTTTGAAGCAGGGACAAGGTGGCGTCATCAAGACGCATCGAGCTGGAATTTTAACGTTTGCATTAATTGAAATGGCTATTCCATTTGGTGTGCTTGGGGTTGCCGAGCAAAGAATTTCCAGTTCCCTAACTGCGCTACTGATTGCCTCGGTGCCAATAGTTAATGCCATCATCACCCACCGCATGGGCTTGGATCAGCACTGGAATCTAAAGCGCATCAGCGGTTTGTTAATTGGCCTAGTTGGCGTTTCGCTTCTTGTTGGTTTTGAAATTCGGGCGGACAATTGGTGGTCTGTTGCCATCGTTGGCTTTGCGATTTTAGGTTACGCACTTGGACCAGTGATCATTTCTCAAATGTTAAGTGATGTACCAAGTATTGGAATTATGGCTTGGTCCCAATTTATGGGTATGGCATTTTACGCACCGATAGTTGCGTATGAATTCATGAATGATTCTTGGAAATATGTTGATCAAATTTCAACTGACACGATTCTTAGTGTTATTGGTTTAGGCCTGCTTTGCACGGTTCTAGCTTTTATTTTGCTATTCAAGGCCGTGGATGAAGTTGGTCCAAGTCGAATCACGATCATTACTTATATCAATCCAGCAGTTGCTGTGATTTTAGGAATTGTGATCTTGAGTGAGGAAATTACGCCAACGATGCTGTTGGCATTTCCAACAATCTTGATTGGGTCAATCTTGGCTGCAAGCAAATCAAAGGTTAATTAAATACTGCACGAAGATATTGATTTGGAAGCGGAAGTTGTTCGCCCAAATCATGGGCAGCTTGTCCTGGCCAATGTGGATTAGCAAGCATGGCCCTACCAATCATTACAGCTTCAACATCGCCACGTTGCAAAATTTCTTCTGCCTGTGGGCCAGTTGTAATAGAACCAACAGCACTTGTTCGCATGCCTGTTTCCTGATGAATTTTTTCAGCAAATGGAGTTTGGTACGCAGGTCCAAGTTTGATCTCCTGGGCTAAAGAAATTCCCGCTGAAGAAACGTCAACAAGGTCAACACCTCGAGCCTTGAGCTCGCGACACAGTTCAACACTTTGCTCGATGTCCCAGCCGCCTTCAATCCAGTCACTGGCTGAAATTCGCACAAATAAGGCGCGTGATGAAGGAACAATCAAACGAATTTCGCTTGTGATTTCACACAATAAACGAATTCGGTTTTCAAAAGAACCACCGTATTCGTCCGTGCGTTTATTGGAAATTGGTGAAAGGAATTCATGCAATAAGTAACCATGAGCTGAATGAATTTCAATCACATCAAAATCTGCTGAGAGTGCACGTTCTGCTGCGGCCGCAAAGTCAGCCTTTAATTTTGTAATCTCACTTAAAGTGATTTCAGTTGGCTCGGGATAACCTTCAAACGCAACTGCAGAAGGTGCTTCTGTTTGCCACCCGCCATCATCATGTGAGACCGGAGTTAAACCCTCCCAGGGCGCAGAAACCGATGCTTTTCGTCCAGCATGTGCGAGTTGAATTCCTGCTTTAACACCATGCCGATGAGCAAAACGTGGAATCTCTGCAAGCACTTGTGCTTGTTGATCAGTCCAAATTCCAGTGCACCCAGGAGTGATTCGACCTTCAGGTCTAACAGCAGTTGCTTCAACCATGACCAGGCCGGCTCCACCAGTGATGTAGGCACCATAATTCACTGCATGCCAATCTTGAATTAACCCGTTCACTGCTGAGTACTGACACATTGGTGCAACCCAAGCGCGGTTTTTAATTTCAACGCCGCCAACTTTAATTGGACTAAAAAGTTTGCTCATTTTCTACTTTCAGTTATTAATCACCAATTGTGGCAACCATGATTGCCTTAATTGTGTGTAATCGGTTTTCTGCTTGATCAAAAACAACACTAGCTGGACCTTCAAAGACATCGTGCGAAACTTCAAGCCCCTCGTGCATGCCAGTTTTATTTGCAATAGCGCGACCAACAGTTGTCTGTTCATTATGGAAACCAGGTAAACAGTGCATGAATTTAGCATTTGGGTTACCAGTTTTAGCAAGAGCTTCGTGGTTCACCTGGTAGCTACCAAGGAGTTCAACGCGCTCTTTCCAAATTTCTTCAGACTCGCCCATCGAAACCCAAACATCTGTGTGCACAAAATCTGATCCAGGAAGCGCTTCATCCATGTCCTCAGTAAGGAGTAACTTGGCACCACTGCGCTTTGCAAGTTCATTTGCAATTGTCTGAATTTCACTTGATGGCCAAAGCTTTTTCGGCGATGCGATGCGAAGGTCCGCACCTAATAGTGCTGAAGTAACAAGAAGTGAATGACCCATATTTGATCTAGCATCGCCAACATAAGTGAACGCGATGTCCTTTGGGCGTTTGCCGGAATGTTCCATCATGGTCATGAAATCAGCCAGCATTTGAGTTGGATGCCACTCATCAGTTAGTCCGTTATAAACCGGAACATCAGCATATTGAGCTAATTCTTCAACTAGGGCTTGTTGATTGCCGCGGTATTCAATCGCATCGTAATAACGAGATAGAACTCTTGCGGTGTCGGCGACAGATTCTTTATGGCCAACTTGTGACGATGATCCATCTAAGTAAGTAGTGAAAGCGCCCTGATCAAAAGCGGCAACTTCAAAAGCACAGCGAGTTCTAGTTGATGTCTTTTCAAAAATAAGGGCAATACTGCGACCAACCATGCGCTGTTTTTCATTGCGAGCTTTTTTCTGGGCTTTTAGTTCGATCGCAAGATCAATTAAGTATTCGAACTCATCGGCAGTGAAGTCGGTTTCCTTCAGGAAATCGCGGTTCTTCAGATTCATTAGTCGCCTTTTTGGTTGGAAGTTCAAGCCTAGCGACAAATCTTGAGCCCCAGAAATACAAAAGCGGCGCTTGAATTTTCAAGCACCGCCTTTGTTAATTAGTCTTAGCGACCGGTGTAGCTCATTACGTGCTTTACGCGGGTGTAACCCTCTAGTGCTTCAGCAGATAGGTCATTACCGTGACCTGAATGCTTGAAACCACCGTTAGGCATTTCACCAACTTGCACCAAGTGGCAGTTAACCCAAACCTGACCAAAGTCGATGTCTTGGCTCACGCGGATAACTTTCTGGTGATTTGTTGACCAGATTGATGCAGCTAGACCGTAAGCAACATCGTTAGCCATGCGAACTGCATCAGCTTCGTCTTTAAATGTCTGGATTGTTTGAACAGATGCGAAAACTTCGTTTTGAATCATTTCGTCATCTTGCTTTAGACCTGCTACAAGTGTTGGTTCAAAGTAGTAACCACCATTAAGGCGTGATGCCTTACCGCCAGTTAGAACTTGAGCGTGACTTGGCAGGCGATCAATGAAGCCTTGTACGCGATCTAACTGAGCTTGGCTATTTAGCGCGCCGTAGTAATTGTTGTCATCTTCTGGAGCACCAAACTTGAATTGGCTTACGCGCTTGGCAAGTGCTGCTGTGAATTCTTCAGCGATGCTTTCTTCAACTATTACGCGAGTTCCAGCTGCACAGTCTTGACCTGCATTCATCACGTTTGCAGTTGCAACTTCATCAACAGTGCGATCAAAATCGCAGTCGGCAAACACGATGACTGGTGCCTTGCCACCTAGTTCAAGGTGGATGCGCTTTAGGTCAGGAGCTGCGTTAGCGGCAATTTCCATACCAGCGCGAACTGAGCCAGTGATTGAAACCATGTCTGGACGCTTGTGGGCAACCATTGCACGACCGGTATCGCGATCACCATAAACAATGTTCACAACACCAGTTGGAAGTGTTTCAGCAAAAATTTCCGCAAGGATTGCAGCTGTTGCTGGAGTTGTATCAGATGGCTTAAGCACGATGGTGTTGCCAAGTGCGATAGCTGGAGCAAACTTCCAGATCGCCATTAGTAACGGATAGTTCCAAGGCGCTACCTGAGCACAAACACCAACTGGTTCGCGACGAACAGTTGAGTCATAACCTGAAAGGTATTCACCATTTGAAAGACCTGGGAGGTTACGAGCAAGAGTTGCATGGAAGCGAGTGTGATCAACACACATAGGCATTTCCATGTCGCGCATCCACCACACTGGCTTGCCAGTGTCTTGAACTTCGGCTGCAATTAATTCAGATGCACGCTTTTCCATCAAATCTGCAATGCGGAAAACTGCCAAGCTGCGATCAGCAGGACTTGTGCGCTTCCAACCATCAAATGCAGCGTCAGCTGCCTTGAAAGCTAAGTCAACATCTTCTGCAGTTGAACGTGGTGCATGACCGTAAACCTGACCGGTGGCCGGGTTTTCCATATCCATCATGTTGCCCTTGACTGGGTCAAGCAGCTTGCCACCAATGAAGTTCTTCAATGTGGTCATGTTTCCTCTTTCTGTTTTGCAGTTTTTAATTTTAGAAATCTTAAATTTGGTGCATTTAGTTTTCGAAGTTTCCGGTGCGAATTGCTACGCCGGCTGCAGCTTCCAAAATACACAAAGCCGCTAGACGAACAGTTCGCTGATCGGGTGAATCTATTGTGGCATCGATTTCAGTAAAGTCCAGAGACTTAATTGTTGGATGAAGGCTGGCAAAGTGCGTCAACTGCCTTAAATCATCGGCGCTTATGCCACCTGGGGCAGCTGCTGGACAAGCTGGCACTACTGAGCGATCACAGACATCCACGTCCACATCCAAATGAACTGGCCCCCCGCTAGCACCGGCAATTTCAACGGCCTCATCCATTACGTCTTTTAATGGACGACGCCTTAGTGCATCACGGGTAATCACAGTAATTCCGTATTCTTTAGCACGCGTGGCATAAGCGGGTGAATTAGCGTAATCGCTTATGCCAATTTGAACGACGTGTGTTCCCTGCAGACCAGCAGCAATCAGGCGTCTTACCGGCGAACCGTTACTTTCCCCGTCACGAAGATCATGGTGCGCATCAAATGTGATTAGACCAGCTTTACCGATTTGATTACCCCAAGTGGCTTTGGCAACTGAATATGTAATTGAGTTATCGCCGCCAACTGCAATTAAAAGGTCTGTGTCTTTTAGTTCATTTACTTTTGACTCAACCCTTGCTTCACCATCTGCAAAATCTGGGTCAACTACATCGCCGCCATCAAAAAATGAAACACAGCGAATATCTAGTTCGTGCGACCAGGAATAAGTTGAATAACGAAGCAAAGCTTCTCGAACTGCATTTGGTGTGACATGGGCGTTTGTTTGACTAATAGAAGTCTTGAAAGCTGGAACGCCTAAGTAAGTAAGGTTTGGTTTTTTATCTGGCCTTACTGAACTAAGCCAATGGCCAGCACGCGGCCATAGTTCATCATGTGGCAATGAGTTCATAACTAGTGGCATTCCTTAGTGTTAAAAGAAAACTTACTCTGCTGCCAACTGGTTGCCAAAAGGTCTATTGCCCGACAGACTTTCGATAGGAAAAGCACCTTAAAGGATGGTCTTAATGGTTTCAGGTCCTCGCCCAGTTAAAGCGGCAACCGGAACAAAAATCTCAGCTAAAGGTTGGCAGCAAGAAGCAGCTATTCGAATGCTGATGAACAACCTTGATCCAAATGTTGCTGAGCATCCTGATTCATTAGTCGTTTATGGCGGCACCGGAAAAGCGGCGCGTAACTGGGAATCATTTGATGCGATCGTTCGCACGCTTACCAATTTAAATAATGACGAAACCATGTTGGTGCAATCTGGAAAACCAGTTGGTGTTTTTCAAACTCATGAATGGGCACCACGCGTAATTTTGGCTAATTCAAACTTGGTTGGTGACTGGGCTAACTGGCCAGAATTTCGACGCCTAGAACAACTTGGCTTAACCATGTATGGGCAGATGACTGCCGGATCTTGGATCTACATCGGAACCCAAGGCATCTTGCAAGGAACTTATGAAACTTTCGCAGCGGTTGCGGCAAAGCGTTTCGGTGGATCTTTAGCTGGAACATTAACCGTTACCGGCGGCTGTGGTGGCATGGGTGGCGCTCAACCACTTGCCGTAACTATGAACGATGGCGTTTGTTTAATCATTGATATTGATGAGACTCGCCTTCGTCGCCGTGTTGAAACCCGTTACTTAGACGAAGTAACAACTGAGTTAAATGATGCAGTTAAGCGCTGTTTGGATGCCAAAGCTGCTCGCAAAGCACTTTCAGTTGGTCTTGTTGGCAATGCTGCTGACGTTCTGCCAAAACTTTTGGAAATGAATGTTGATGTTGACATTGTTACTGACCAAACATCAGCACATGATCCGCTTTATTACATTCCAAGCGGTATCGATTTTGCTGATGCTCGCGAATACGCAGATAAGAAACCGGATGAATTCACTGATCGCTCACGTGAATCAATGGCTCGCCATGTTGAAGCGATGGTTGGCTTCATGGATAAAGGCGCTGAAGTATTTGATTACGGAAATTCAATTCGCGACGAAGCACGAAAGGGTGGCTACGATCGCGCGTTTGCATTCCCAGGTTTCATCCCGGCTTACATCCGTCCGCTTTTCTGTGAAGGAAAGGGGCCATTCCGCTGGGCTGCACTTTCTGGCGATCCAAAAGACATTGCTCGCACAGATAAAGCAGTACTTGATCTATTCCCAGAAAACGAACACTTACGCCGTTGGATCAACATGGCTCAAAAACGTGTTGCATTCCAAGGTCTACCTGCACGCATCTGTTGGTTGGGTTACGGCGAACGAGACAAAGCTGGCGTCGCTTTTAATGACCTAGTTGCTAAGGGTGAAGTTAGCGCGCCGATTGTTATTGGTCGCGATCATCTTGACTGTGGTTCTGTTGCCTCTCCTTACCGCGAATCAGAAGCGATGCTTGATGGATCAGATGCGATTGCCGACTGGCCGTTACTAAATGCCATGATCAACATCTCTTCTGGTGCTTCATGGGTTTCAATTCACCATGGTGGCGGCGTTGGGATTGGTCGATCAATCCACGCAGGCCAAGTTTCAGTTGCCGATGGCACCCCTCTTGCCGCCCAAAAACTTGCCCGCGTCCTTACTAATGACCCAGGTATGGGCGTTATTCGCCACGTTGATGCAGGTTATGACCAGGCAGTTGATGTGGCTAAGGCAAAGCATGTTCATGTACCGATGCTAGAAAATGGCGACTACCTTTAAATCATGTCAAAAACGCCAACTGGTGACTTTAGCCTGATCAACATTGGTCAACTTGTAACTAATAATTCGAAATTAGGTGAAGGTCAGCTCGGCATTATTAATAATGCAGCGATCAGCATTGTTGATGGAAAGGTTGCTTGGGTTGGACAAACTTCAAATGTCGACAAGAGTTTGCAGATAGTTGATGCCAATGGTGACTGTGTAATTCCAGGTTTTGTTGATAGCCACTCCCACATCATTTTCGCTGGTGACAGATCAAATGAATTTGCCGCTCGCATGGCTGGAATCCCATATTCTGCAGGTGGAATCAAAGTGACAACTGCAGCCACTAGGGCTGCAAGTGAGCAAGAATTAAAAATTAATGCGCAGCGATTAATTGCAGAAATGCACGAATCTGGCACCACAACAATTGAAATCAAATCTGGCTACGGCCTTGATGTTGAAACTGAAAAAAGAAGTGTCAAAGTCGCATCCGAACTAACCGATGAAGTTACTTTTCTTGGTGCTCATGTTGTTGCTACCGAATTTGCTGACAATCCAGATGCTTATGTTGATTTAGTGTCCGGCCCAATGCTTGATGCCTGTTTGCCTTATTCAAAGTGGATTGATGTGTTTTGTGACAAAGGTGCATTCACTACAAGCCAAACCAAAAAAATTCTTGAAGCTGGTATCGCTAATGGCCTAAAGCCAAGAGTTCACTTGAACCAACTTGAACAAGGTGACGCAGTAGGCATGGCAATTGAACTAGATTGCGCATCAGCAGATCATTTAACTTACTTAACCGATGGTGACATTAATGCGCTAGCAAAAAGCAATACTGTTGCTGGATTAGTGCCAGCTTGTGAATTTAGTACTCGCTCACCTTTTTATCCACGCGCAAGAGACTTACTTGATGCCGGAAGTGTTGTTTCTCTATCCCCTGATTGCAACCCAGGCAGTAGTTATTCTTCAAACATGCCGTTTTGTATCGCACTTGCGGTTCGCGAAATGCATATGAAAGTCGATGAATCTCTCTATGCAGCAACTATGGGCGGGGCTAAAGCGCTTCGTCGAAATGATGTTGGACATTTAACTGTTGGCGCTAATGCTGACTTAGTTTTACTAAATGCACCGACATACGTGCACTTTGCATATCGGCCTGGTGTGCCATTAATAAAGACAACTTGGAAAGATGGAAACGTTGTGTTCGCAAAAGGAGCAAGTGCATGAGTGAAGTAGTAATCAAAACATCTGGAATGACTTTTGCAGATGTTGTTGCAGTTGCTAGGCACGATGCCAAGGTGACCATCTCTAAAGAAGCTTTAGATGCGGTTGCTAAAACCCGTGCCCACATCGACAAACTTGCTGCCAGCCCAACACCTGTCTATGGCGTATCAACTGGCTTTGGCGCATTAGCTAATCGCCATGTTTCACCTGAACTTCGTCAGCAACTTCAAAGTTCACTAATCCGTTCACATGCTGCTGGCCTTGGCACACCTGTTGAGCGTGAAGTTGTGCGCGCACTTATGTTGCTTCGCTTAAAGACTCTTTGCTCTGGTCACACAGGTGTTCGCCCAGTTGTGGTTGAAACCATGGCAGCGCTACTTAATGCAGGTATCACTCCTGTGGTGCATGAATTTGGTTCACTTGGTTGCAGTGGTGATTTAGCACCACTTGCCCACTGCGCCCTTGTCTTAATGGGTGAAGGTGAAGTTGTTGATGTTTCTGGCAAGCAAGTTTCTGCTGCCGATGCACTTAAATCAGCAGGAATTTCACCACTTCAACTTGTTGAAAAAGAAGGCCTTGCATTAATTAATGGAACTGACGGCATGCTTGGCATGTTGATCATGGCTATTGAAGACCTTGAAATGCTTTGCGACAGCGCTGATCTAACTGCGGCAATGAGCGTTGAAGCGCAGATGGGAACTGATCAAGTTTTCTTACCTGAACTTCACCTTCCACTTCGCCCACATCCAGGCCAAGCAACAAGTGCTGCAAACATGTTCCACGCTCTCAAAGAAAGCAAGATTGTTGAATCACACAAAGTTGATGACACAAAAGTGCAAGATGCGTACTCGCTTCGCTGCGCACCTCAGGTAACTGGCGCAGTTCGTGACACAATCGCTCATGCTCGCCAAGTTGCCCTGCGCGAACTTGCTGCAGCAATCGACAACCCAGTTGTTTTAGATGATGGCCGAGTTTCTTCAAATGGAAACTTTCATGGCGCCCCGGTTGCTTACGTTCTAGATTTCTTAGCAATCGCAGCAGCTGACTTAGGTTCAATTTCAGAACGTCGCACAGATCGCATGCTAGATAAAGCAAGATCGCATGGGTTGCCACCGTTTCTTGCAGACGATCCTGGTGTTGATTCAGGTTTAATGATTGCCCAATACACCCAGGCTGCACTGGTTTCAGAAAACAAACGTTTGGCAGTTCCAGCAAGCGTTGATTCAATACCAAGTTCAGCAATGCAAGAAGATCACGTATCAATGGGTTGGAGTGCTGCGCGCAAACTTCGCACAGCAGTTGCAAACCTAGCCAAGATCATCAGTATTGAATACTTAACCGCAGCTCGCGCTCTTGATCTTCGCGCGCCACTTGCCCCTGCACCGGTTACTAAAAAAGCAATCGACCTGCTTCGCAAAACAGCTGGTGGTCCAGGCCCAGATAGGTTCTTGGCTCCTGACATGGCTGCAGCTGAAGTACTAGTTGCAACTGGTCAGCTTGCAAAAGTTCTTAAGTAAAAAGAGAAAATAAAAAACCCGCATCTTTTCGATGCGGGTTTTTTATTTAGCTCTATTAACCGTTGGTTGGGAAACCTAGGTTGATGCCACCATGGCTTGGATCTAGCCAGCGGCTAGTTACAACCTTGCCACGGGTGAAGAAGTTCACGCCTTCCATACCGTGTGCGTGGGTGTCACCAAATAGTGATGCTTTCCAACCACCAAATGAGAAGTAAGCCATTGGCACAGGGATCGGCACGTTAATACCGACCATGCCAACTTGAACTTCATTCTGGAAGCGACGTGCAGCACCACCATCATTAGTGAAAATTGCTACGCCATTGCCGTATTCGTGGTCGTTAATTAGCTTTAGGCCTTCTTCGTATGACTTAACGCGAACCACTGAAAGTACTGGACCAAAGATTTCTTCTTTGTAGATAGACATGTTGGTTTTGACTTCATCAAACAGTGTTGGCCCAACGAAGAAGCCTTCGCCATCAGCATCTGGTTCTACGCCACGGCCATCAACAACAACCTTGGCACCTTCGCTCACGCCAGCGTCGATGTATCCCTTGACTTTGTCGCGGTGCGCAGAAGTTACAAGTGGACCCATGTCGCAACCACGTGTGCCATCGCCAGTGCGTAGTTTGCCCATACGATCAACAATCTTTGAAATTGTTGCATCTGCAATTGGTTCAACTGCAAGTAATACTGAGATCGCCATACAACGTTCACCAGCAGAACCAAAGCCTGCGTTAACTGCAGCATCAGCAACTAGATCTAGGTCAGCATCTGGAAGGACCAGCATGTGGTTCTTTGCGCCACCTAGCGCTTGAACGCGCTTGCCATTCTTTGTTCCGGTTTCATAGATGTATTTAGCAATTGGGGTTGAGCCCACAAATGAAATGCTCTTAACATCTGGGTTTTCTAGAAGACCATCAACTGATTCTTTGTCGCCATGAACCACGTTGAATACGCCATCAGGAAGACCTGCTTCTTTCCAAAGCCCAGCGATGAAGTTCTGTGATGATGGATCTTTTTCAGATGGCTTAACAATTACGGTGTTACCAGCTGCAATTGCAATTGGGAAAAACCACATTGGAACCATAGCTGGGAAGTTAAACGGAGAAATGATGCCAACAACACCAAGTGGTTGGCGGATTGAGTAAACATCGACACCAGTTGAAACTGATTCGCTGTATGAACCCTTTAGTAAATGTGGAATTCCACATGCGAATTCAACCACTTCTTGCCCGCGGGTGACTTCGCCTAGTGCATCTGAAAGCACCTTGCCGTGTTCAGCGGTAATGATTGCAGCCAATTCTTCTTTACGTTCATTTAGTAATTCGCGGAATGCAAAAAGCACATTTGCGCGCTTGGTTAATGAAGAGGCGCCCCATTCAACGCCAGCACGCTTTGCAACTGCTACGGCTTCATCTAAAACTTTTCTGCTAGCAAGATCAACTTCGCCGGTTTGCTTGCCTGTTGCTGGATTGAAAACAGGTGCAGTGCGTTCTGCAGTTCCACTCCATGGCTTGCCATCGATCCAGTGGGTAATTCTTGTGGCCATCGTTTAAGGCTCCTTTATTGCGACCTGAAGATAATCTACATCCATCTTTTAGTTGTCTTACAATCGCATAGCTCAATGGCCTACACTTAAAAACACCTAAATAATCTTCGGGGGAAATATGGCTCAAATTCGCAAAAGCGTAGTCACAGTAGATGAAATCATCGAAGAAAGTGGCAAAGCAGTTACCAAACGAATTGTAAAAGTAATTGCGGCTGCGGTAGTTAAGAATCCACTAGCCGGCAAACCGCTAGTTGCTGACTTAACAGAACTTGAATTAATTAGTGCAGAGATTACTCAGTTCTTATCTGAAAAAGCTATGGCAGCGCTATCCAGTATCGGACTAAAGCCAAGTGATGTGACTGGTTATGGAAAAGGCGCAATAGTCGGCACAGATGGCGAATTAGAACACACTGCTGCAGTGTTGCACCCACGCTTTGGCGCCCCAGTTCGCGCAGCAATTGGCGGTGGAGCTGAGATCATTCCTGGAACTAAGAAAGTTGGGGCACCTGGGTCATCTATAACAATGCCTATTGGAAATAAAGACGACCGTTGGGTATTTGATGACATGGATTCGGCTGAAATTACTATTAGCGATTCCCCTCGTGCAGATGAGATGTTAATCGTTGTGGTCTTTGCAGTTGGCGGTCGCCCGCATGCTCGTGTGACAAAAGTGAAATAGGTCAAAAAATGTTTAAAGCAATTATTCTGCTCAAGCGCAAATCTGAATTAACTCACGAAGAGTTTGCTGACTGGTGGTTAAACCACCACACTGTGAAAGTTAAAACACTTCCAAATGTAAGAAGAGTCTGTTTCAACTTGGTCGATAATGATGGACCGTTTGATGGAGTATCGGAACTCTGGTTTGACAGTAAAGAGGACTTTGAAGCTGCCTACGCAACCCCTGAAGGCAAAGCGGTGGCCGAAGACACTTTGTCCAAAGTGGAAACTAGAGAACGATTGTTTGTTACCGAAAATTTAATTATCGGATAGCGTAAATGGCTGAAAAACTAGAGATTAAAACGGTCGATGTTCATGCAGCTGGTGAACCAGGGCGCGTAATCACCAACATGGGTCACTTAGTTAAAGGTGACACCATGGCGCAGCGCTTCGCCTATGCCACTAAAGAACTTGGCTGGCTAAAGAACATTGTGCTTCGTGAGCCTCGTGGCTATCCAGCACTGTGTGCAGCGCTAATTCTTCCTCCGGTTTCACCGGAATCTGATTTCGGAATGATCGTATTGGAACAGTCCGCATTTACTGCAATGTCAGGCAGTAACACTATGTGTGCGGTTACTGCAGCACTCGAAACTGGGATTGTTCCGATGAAAGAGCCATTCACCACGGTCACCATCGACACAGCAGTTGGCCAAGTTGTTGTGAAGGCTGAATGTAAAAATGGCAAAGTTTTAAATATGGCCATCGACAATGTCGCTTCTTGGGTTGTTGAATTAGATCGAGTTATTAGAGTTCCGCAATACGGAACGATTAAAACAGATATTGTTTTCGGCGGTCAGTTCTATGCGCAATCTGATATTTCTCAATTTGGTGTTGAGATTGATCCAAAGAATGCTAGAGAAATTTCTCGAATTGGTTCTGCTATCCGAGCAACAGTTAATGCGGAAATGAAACAGCACCACCCTGATAATCCAGATCTCACTTACGTAAACCTAGTGATGCTTCACAATGGCGATCGCAAACCAGGCAAGCAATCGCGCAACGCTGTAGTAATTCCTTCTGGTGATCCAAAGATGGATAATCCAGATTCTTGGGGTGGAACTATTGACCGTTCTCCTTGTGGGACTGGAAGTTCAGGTCGTATGGCTGCCCTTCATGCACGAGGACAATTAGCCGTGGGTGAAGAGTTCTCACACAAGAGCATTTTGGACACTGAATTCATTTGCACAATTCGAGGTGAAGCGGACGCTTATGGAAACAAGGCCATCCTGCCGACAATCAAGGGTTCAGCTTGGATTAGCGGAACTGCAACTTGGTCAGTTGATCCAACTGATCCATTCGCAGAAGGTTACCGACTAGGCGACATCTGGGCACTTGGCTAAAACTTAAAACCGTAAAAATAAAAATGACCGGAATTATTCCGGTCATTTTTATTTGTGGAGCTAAGGGGATTTGAACCCCTGACCCCTTGCATGCCATGCAAGTGCGCTACCAGCTGCGCTATAGCCCCGTCGAACTTGAACTACTTTAGTGCAACAAAATACCCATACGAAATTGGGTAATTATTTGTCATCAGCCATTGCTGGTTCTGGCAATGATCCGGCGTTGTATTCCTGTAATCGCCAATTAAGCCCGGCTGGTCTTGGTGTGGCGGGATCTAATTCCGTTAATACCGTCCACTGTGCATTTGCTAGTACACCAAGTGCTGCCCACTGGGCTGGTTCAAGTCCAAGTAATCGACCAAGTCCAGCGCGAAGGGCACCGCCGTGAGAAGCAATTACTAAAGTGCCATTTTCTGGCACATCAATTAGTGCGCGATCGATCGCCCTAATCACTCGATCGGCAACTTCCAATCTGTTTTCGCCCCCACCTGGTCTGATATCTGAATCGCCACCCCAAGCAGCAAACTCGACTGGAAATCTTTCGATGATCTCAGTTCGAGTTAAACCTTGCCAAACGCCAGCAAAAGTTTCACGTAAATCTGGATCAGTAGTCACGGTTAATCCAGCAAGTGCACCAAGGGCTTCGCCGGTTACCCGAGCACGTTCAAGATCACTTGAAACAATCTTCACGGGCTTAAGGCCAATTAAAGTTTGGGCAGCTCTTCTAACTTGATCTATACCAACTTCATCAAGTGGAACGTCTTCTTGGCCCTGGAAGCGATTGATCGAATTCCAAGATGTGCGGCCATGGCGCCAAAGTACTATTCGTCGATTGCTCATGCTAAATCAACTTTGATATGTGGGCAGTCTCTCCACAAGCGTTCAAGATCGTAAAGAGTTCGCTCTTCGGCCTGTTGAATGTGAACCACAATGTCAAAGTAATCGAGTAATACCCACTTGCCTTCACGTTCGCCTTCACGGCGAATTGGCTTTAATCCCTTTTCGCTTAATGCTTTTTCAACCGCATCCACAATCGCACCAACTTGTGGTTCATTGTTCGCAGAAGCAATAACAAAGATGTCAGTGATAACTAAGTGATCACTGACATCAAGCAGGGCGATATTCTCGGCTTTCTTATCGTGGGCTGCTTGAGCTGCAATTTTGGCAATTTCTATTGCTTGAGGTGAGGCTGACAATCTAATTCGCTTTCTTACCCTGTTTTTTTCTTAACATAGTCTGCGCCGATTACTAATCGAACATCCGCATAGCCAGCCAAAGTGAAATCCCAGGTTTCAGTGATTTCTTCAAGTCCAAGTTTGGCTTTGAGTTTTTCAATATCTTCTTTGTTGACGCTGGCGCTGGTCCGGATCGTGGTCACTTCTGGAGTGCGCGAATAACCACCGTCAATAAAATCAAATCCAAGCTCTGCAATTTGGCTAGCAATCAGAGCGCGATCAGTTGGTAATGATGTAGCAACTTCGACACGCATATTGGTGTCTGTGAAGTGCATCAGAGATCGTGGCGCTATTTTGGCAACTTTTTTAAAATTATCGGGCTGTCTCACTCGAAGCCAATCTGATCCACCACTTAATTGCAGCTCGGATGGATCGGTAACAACACTTGTGAATTTAACACTTTGCCAAAGATTTTCTTGGTTAAGCGAAACTAGAAACTTTGAAATATCAGCTGTTGAAACATTTGATCGTGCAAGTGAACCTAAAGCCACGATAGTTTCTTCCGCTTTGGCTAAATCCTCTGGAAGTTTGCTAAATAGTGCCCGAATAATTTCATTCATGCGCTCTATTTGATCGTCTTCGGTTTCAATTACTTGGCGAATCATTGCGTATCCAGCAGCATGTTGGCCATCTAAGGTTTGAATGCCAGGCGCGACATACTTGGCTTCTTCCTGCGGGCCGCTGACCAATAGTCCTGATTTTGCATCAACTTGGACACCGCCAACACCGTCGACTAAACCAGCGATAGCTAAACGTTGCATAGTTAATGTGCCGTCAATACGAATTCCAGTAGCAGAAGCTAAAGCCTGTGCAACCACATCTGGCGCAACTTGTGTTCCGGCTTGGGCAGCGGTCATTAAGCCGTTATTGCCAAATAGCGACACAACTCTTGGTGAAATATTGAAAACTCGCAGACCAACTTTTTCTTCTTTAACTAAAAGTGCAAGTCCACCCGTCTGTTTATCATCAGCCGCCAACTGAATCAAAAGTGTTTTCAATTCGCCTGCTTCAACGGGATTAGTAACCACATCTGGTTGCTGTTGACCGCGAATGAAGAAAAAAGTTGTTAAAAGGGCAAGTGAAACAACGGTTACCACTAGCCACTTTAAGAATTCAGGAATTCGATTCACTATTTATATAAACCTGATTCTTTAATGAATTTTTCAACACCAGTTGGCACTAAATATTTAATTTCTTTGCCTGTTTTGACTCTGGCTCTAATTTCCGTAGACGAGATATTAATTTCTGGGATTTGAACAAAGGTGTATTCAAAATCAACTTGCGCGTGGTCAATGCCATTTCGATTAACTGCAACGATTTCGATTAAATTCTTTAATTCTTCAAAGTTGTGCCAGGTGGGCAAGCCAACAAGTGCATCTGCCCCAACTATCCAGAAGTATTGATTATCTGGATTATCGCTGATCAACTGGCGAACAGTGTCGATCGCGTAGGTTTCACCAGTTCTGGTTATTTCAATGTCACTTGAGCCAAACCTGCCATCGCCAGAGATTGCAAGATCAACTAGTTGAAGGCGCGTTTGCCCAGGGCTAATTTGAGTCCCACTTTTTTGCCAAGGATTTCCTGCTGGAATAAAAAGAACTTGATCAAGGTTCAAAGTTTGGCAAACTTCACTTGCCGCAACTAAATGTGCGATATGGATCGGGTCAAAAGTTCCACCTATTATTCCGATTCGCATTAAGCCTCAATATTTCAAAAAGTAAAAACTGCACTATTTCAGCGCTTTCACCTAACAGCCTAGTAAAGATCTAGATTTGGGTTAAATTAGGAAAATTATGGAACAAGTTGACCACATAGTTATTGGTGCTGGAGCCATGGGCCTTGCTACTGCCTGGCAGCTGGCAAGCCGTGGCCAAGAAGTATTAGTTCTTGAACAGTTCGAACTTGATCACAAGAATGGCAGCTCGCATGGGGAAACTCGAATCTTCCGTGTTTCATACCGCGATCCCCTTTACACAAATCTTGCCCTGGAAAGTATTAATTACTGGCGTGCTCTAGAAAGTGAAACAAATTCAGTATTACTCGAGCAGATTGGCCAACTTGATCACGGTCAAGAAGAAGCACTAACCGATGTTGAAAATGCTCTAGCTCGCCACGGACTTAAATCTGAATCGCTATCCGTTGAGCAGGCCAAAGAAAAATGGCCAGGCATGGAATTTCAAAATCGTGTTGTATTCAGTCCAGATGGTGGCAGGTCAAATGCTGCCCGCACGCAGGAAAATTTAGCCAAGCGTATTTTTCAACTTGGCGGACAAATCAAGACAAATACAAGAGTGCTGGCTATAAAAATTCAAAGTGACAAGGCAATTGTTACAACTGATCAAAATGAGTATTCATCAAAGTCAGTAGTTGTAGCAGCGGGTGGCTGGATTGAAAAACTGGTTGGCGATTTCGTTAAGTTGCCGACGATCACGATTGATTCTGGTCAACCAGCACATTACTTGCCAATTAAAGAATTAGATTCCCAAAAATACTGGCCAAGTTTTATTCACCATGGTGGCCAAAAGCGCGTTGAAACAAATCTGGCATTTAGTGCATACGGTTTGTTTACGCCAGGTGAAGGAATGAAAGTTGGCACTTGGGCCAATACGCCGCCGATCGATCCAGACAATCGTGATTTTTCCCAAAACCTTGAATTATTAAATAACCAAAATAAATACGTCGAGCAATGGTTTCCAGGATTGCAGATTGACACTGCTAAAACAATTAGTTGTGTTTTTACAAATACTCCGGATGAACATTTTGTACTGGATCGAATCGGACCGTTAACTATTTGTTCGCCATGTTCTGGCCATGGCTACAAATTTGTGCCAATAATTGGAAAAATTACAGCTGACTTAGCAATGGGTGGAACGCAAAAAGTTAACCAATGGAAACTTCCAGGAAATTAATCTTCGAGATCTTCTTCGCCTAGATCAATTTCATCTAGTTCGATTGGTTCACCGGTTCCATACTGACGCTCACGGTGCGCGGCCAAACGTTCGGCTGCACCTGGACGATTGTTATCGATCAGGCGTTCATCGGTTCCACGTGGACCCTGATGCAGTTCAACAAGAGTTGGTTGCCAGTCAAAGACAACAGCGTTCTCATGTCCACCAATCAACACTTCACTTCCGGCGACTGCGCCAGCTTTAGCCAGGGCAACTTCAATACCAGCGCGTGCTAGGCGATCAGCTAAGTAGCCAACTGCTTCATCATTAGAGAAATCTGTTTGGCGAACCCAGCGTTCTGGGCGTTCACCGCGAATGCGATAACGAACATGGTCGCCACCATTTTCGACTGTAACTGTGAAGCCTGTGTCATCAACTGATTTTGGTTTAACCAAAACGCGTGGGCGGCTTTCGGCCGCAAGAACGGCTGCCTGACGAGCATCTTTAACAATCTCAGCAAGTGCAAAACCAAGTTCACGTAAGCCTTCATGGCTAACTGCTGAAACTAGAAATGTTCGATAACCACGAGCATGTAAATCTGGAAGGACAATTTCCGCTAAGTCGCGGCCTTCAGGAATATCGACTTTATTTAAAACAACAATGCGTGGTCGATCAGACAGGCCACCGTATTGGGCAAGTTCGTGCTCAATTGCATCAAGGTCGCCAACTGGATCACGGCCTGGTTCTAAAGTTGCGCAGTCAAGAACATGAACAAGCGCGGCGCAACGTTCGATGTGTCGAAGGAATTCAAGGCCAAGACCTTTACCTTCGCTCGCCCCTGGAATTAAACCTGGCACATCAGCCATGGTGAAAACCATGTCACCTGAGCGAACAACACCTAAGTTTGGTTCCAAAGTTGTGAATGGGTAATCAGCAATCTTTGGTCTAGCTGCTGACATGGCAGCAATGAGCGAGGACTTGCCTGCACTTGGGAAACCAATCAGACCAACATCAGCAACCGTCTTTAATTCAAGAACAACATCGCGAGTAACACCTGGTTCACCAAGAAGGGCAAAGCCTGGAGCCCGGCGTCTAGTTGAGGCAAGGGCAGCATTGCCTAGTCCTCCGCGGCCACCTTCAGCGATTACAAACCTGGTTCCTGCGCCAACTAAGTCAGCAAGGACAGTTCCATCACTTAACGAAACAACAGTTCCTTCAGGAACTGGAAGTTCTAGATCAGGACCGAATGCACCATTTTTGTGATCGCCATGTCCTGGCTTTCCATTGGTTGCGCTGCGATGTGGGCTGCGGTGGTAGTCAAGCAAAGTTGTTACAGCTGGTTCAACAACTAGAACAACGTCGCCACCTTTGCCACCGTTACCGCCATCAGGTCCACCCAGTGGTTTAAATTTTTCGCGGTGAACCGAAGCACAACCATGGCCACCATCGCCACCTGCAACGTGAAGTACTACACGATCGACGAATGTAGTCATGTAGCACTCCTTTCAAAAGAAAAGCGGGCCCTATCAGTGGGCCCGCCAATCGAATTTTTTCTTTTAGTTGATTCCGGAAATTTTCTTATTCAGGAATAACGTTGATTACGCGACGGCCACGACGTGAGCCGAATTCAACCGCGCCAGCTGCAAGTGCGAATAGTGTGTCATCGCCACCACGGCCAACATTGTTACCTGGGTGGAAGTGAGTACCACGTTGACGAATGATGATTTCACCAGCGTTAACTAGTTGACCACCGAAACGCTTCACACCTAAGCGCTGTGAATTTGAATCGCGACCGTTGCGGGTACTGGAGGCACCTTTTTTATGAGCCATAGTTCACCTACTACTTCTTAGGCGCTGCTTTTTTAGCAGGCGCTTTCTTTGCTGGGGCTGCCTTCTTTGCAGGAGCAGCTTTCTTGGCTGGAGCTTTTTTAGCTTGAGCTTTCTTTGCAGCTACTGGAGCATCAGCAACTGGCTTTTCAGCCTTTGGCACGCTAACTGTTTTCTTAGCAGTCTTGTTAACAACTTTCTTGCCTGTCTTTGCAGCAATCTTGTCGCTAGCAGCAATCTTATTTTCGCCAATTGAAATGATTTGAACTTCAGTTAGCGCAGCGCGGTGACCTGCACGGCGGCGGTAACCGGTCTTGTTCTTGTAACGAAGGATTTCAATCTTCTTGCCCTTGGTGTGATCAATTACTTCAGCTGTAACAACAACGCTGCTTGCCTTTGAATTGATCTTTCCGCCGTCAACGATCATGACAGTTGGAAGAGTAAAAGTTTCGCCTGGCTTTGAACCAACGCGGTCAAGGCTAATTAGGTCGCCAACGGCAACTTTCTCCTGGCGGCCACCAGCACGAACGATCGCGTACACGAGTACTCCTTGCACTTCTTTTTAGGAAATCTTTGCTTATTGTTGCTTTTGGGCCAAAACCCTTAAAACGTAAGCCTCATAAGGTTACGGATTAAGTGGCCCTTGGGTCAAACTGAGGTTTACCTACCCCTTAAGCCATATCTGCTGACTCGCTAGCACCCGCTGAATCATCACTATTTTCAGGGGTTTTTGCCGAATCAGATTCATCGGCTGAAGGGGCATCAAACTGGCCATACTCAAGGACTTGGTCATGGTTACGGTGTTTGTGCTTACCGCCCTTTTGGCCGTCCATATTGATAACCACACCTCGGCCATTGCAGTGATCACAAGGCTCACTGAATACTTCAAGAAGTCCTGCACCAATGCGCTTACGGGTCATTTGAACTAAGCCAAGTGAGGAAACTTCAGCTACTTGGTGTTTGGTACGGTCACGGCTTAGGCATTCAATAAGTCTGCGAATAACTTGATCGCGGTTGCTTTCCAGAACCATGTCGATGAAGTCGATCACGATAATGCCACCAATATCGCGAAGACGTAATTGGCGAACAATTTCTTCAGCAGCTTCAAGGTTGTTCTTGGTCACAGTCTGTTCCAAGTTGCCACCCTGGCCGATGAATTTACCGGTGTTAACGTCAACAACTGTCATCGCTTCAGTTCGGTCGATCACAAGTGAACCACCTGATGGCAGGTAAACCTTGCGATCAAGAGCTTTAGCTAGCTGCTCATCAATTCGGTATTCAGCGAACACATCCTTTGAGCCAACGTATTTTTCAACACGTTCAAGTAGATCTGGCGCTACATATTTAACGTAGTTTTCAACTGTGTCCCAGGCGTCATCACCTGAAACCACAAGCTTCTTAACATCTTCACTGAAGATGTCGCGAACAACCTTGATTGAAATATCTGGTTCTGCGTAAAGCATTGTTGGCGGACTTGCTTGTTTCGCCTTGGCATCAATGTCTTCCCATTGAGCAATTAAGCGCGCTACGTCACTTTTTAATTCTTCTTCGCTGGCACCTTCTGCAGCAGTTCGAACAATTACGCCACCATTTTCTGGAACAACTTGCTTCAAGATGCTCTTTAAGCGTGATCGTTCACGATCTGGAAGTTTGCGAGAGATGCCAGTCATTGGGTTATTTGGCACATAAACCAAGAAGCGACCTGGAAGTGAAATCTGACTTGTTAGGCGTGCACCTTTTTGACCCACTGGATCTTTAGTTACCTGAACAACAACCGTGTCACCAGTCTTAAGTGCCGTTTCAATTCGCTTTGGTTGACCATCAAGGCCTGCAGCATCCCAGTTAACTTCACCTGCGTAAAGAACAGCGTTACGTCCCTTGCCGATATCAACGAACGCAGCTTCCATACCTGGAAGTACGTTTTGCACACGGCCAACATAGACGTTGCCAATTAATGAACCACTACTTGATTGGTTGATGTAGTGCTCAACTAATGTGCCATCTTCAACAACTGCGATCTGGGTGCGTTCACCTTGTTGGCGAACAACCATTACGCGTTCAACGTTTTCACGTCGGGCTAGGAATTCTGACTCGGTCAAAATTGGTGCGCGGCGGCGGCCATGGTCACGGCCGTCACGACGACGCTGACGCTTGGCATCGATTCTGGTTGAACTTGAATCACCTGAACCATGTCCATCACGATTACGTTTACGGCTGCGCTTTAACGAAGCTTGGTTTTCTTCTTCGCCAGATTCTTCAGCTGAATCAATATCATCACTTTCAACTGATTCAGTTTCGGTGCCTTCGGCCTTAGGACCACGGTTCTTGCCTTTGCCGCGACGATTGCGGTTACGGCGTGAGCCACGCTCTTCACCAGAATCTGAATCTGACTTAGCGATTTCTACTGATTCAGTTTCTTCTTTGGCCTTGCCTGAATTCTTTTTCTGCGGTTTCTTGTTGCCACCTTTTTTAGTTGGCATAGATTCCACTGGCGCAGCCTGGAAAACTGGCGCAGCAATCGGTGCTTTTTTGCTCGACTTTTTAGTGTCGTCGCCTTCAGTTGTCACATCAGCAGGTGGACCAGCAGGTCTTCCGGCAGCACGACGTTTTGGTTTTGATGTTTCCTGATCCGACATATATGTCGTTCTCCTATCGCACTCATCAAATTGCGATAAACGCATTTGGTGAGCGATCACCCACGCTCGCTAAGCGAGCGCATAAGCCTATGTAGTGACGATTATTCGAGCTACAAACTTGTCATTGGCTTCGGTCTAAGGCGAATGGATCGCCTACCGACCAGCCATCTTCAAGTAGTGGACCTTGTGCAAGTCGGGTAATCCTTGGTGGGATTTCAACTTTAAGATCCGCAACTTTTGTTAGAGCTGCTAGAACATCGTCTGGTCGAACTGCTGGCACGCCATGCAAAACGACTACAAGAAGTATTGCACAATCTGAGCCACTCTCAGTTACCCCATGAATTACGGCATTTCGGGCATCAAAAGTGCGAAGACCCGACTTTGTCATGCGCTCAACTAGCACTTCGCTTGAATCCACGAATTTGGCAAATGCACCATCTAATTGATCAAGGCTGATACCTGGAAGTTCAATCTTCCAGTGACTTGCTTCAAGCCTTGCTACAAAATCACCAGTTGTTGCCTCAACCACATCGATCACATCAAGACCTGGTGGTAAAACGCGGTCTAATACTTCGCGAACTTTATCTGGATCGCATTTTTCAACGACACCTATTTCAACATATTCAGCCTCTGATGCAACACCTGTTGGTGCAGCATTGGCATAAGAAATCTTTGGGTGCGGTGAAAAGCCAGCGCTATAAGCCATCGGCACGCCAGCTCGTCTTAGTGCGCGTTCAAAAGCTCGCTGGAAGTCTCGATGTGAGGTAAATCTAAGCGGCCCACGCTTGGCATGTTTAACTCGAAGTTTTTGAACTGCGTGAACTACTTCGCGGCCTGGGTCACGCGCCACTAACGACAACCTCGGAGCGCACAGTTGGCAGCGGCATTAAAACTTGGTTTGTTGGGCCAATCTGAATTTCAGTTCCCATGTGATCACAAACGCCGCAATCAAAACATGGTGTCCAGCGACAGTCATCAACTTCAACTTCACTTAGTGAATCTTGCCAATCTTCCCAAAGCCATTCTTTATCCAAACCTGAATCAAGGTGGTCCCACGGTAATACTTCAGCTAGTTCGCGTTCACGGGTTGTGTACCAAGCAACATCAACTGCTTCATCGGCTAGTGCAACTTCGGCAGCGCTCATCCAGCGATCAAATGAGAAGTGTTCGCTCCAACCATCAAAGCGGCCACCATCGCGCCAAACTTGTTCAATAACTTTGCCAACCCGACGATCCCCACGAGATAACAAACCTTCAACTATGCCTGGCTTGCCATCGTGGTAGCGAACACCAATAGCTTTACCGAATTCTTTGTCATTGCGGATCGCGTCGCGAAGTTTGAATAAGCGACTGTCAGTAGTTTCATGATCAAGCTGCGCTGCCCACTGGAATGGTGTGTGCGGCTTAGGTACGAAGCCACCAATAGAAACTGTGCAACGAATATCTTTGCGACCAGATGCTGCGCGGCCTGCCTTAATTACTTCATGGGCCAACTTTGCAATCTGTAAAACATCTTCATCTTGCTCAGTTGGCAGACCACACATGAAATAAAGCTTCACTTGGCGCCAGCCCGCACCGAATGCTGCAGTAACTGTGCGAATTAAATCTTCTTCAGATACCTGCTTATTAATTACTTTTCGAATTCGTTCACTGCCACCTTCAGGGGCAAAAGTTAAACCACTTCGACGACCATTTCTGGAAAGTTCATTTGCTAGATCGATATTGAATGCATCAACACGGGTTGATGGAAGTGAAAGTGCGGTTTGAGTGTTCTCGTAACGATCAGCCAACCCTTTTGATATCTCAGCAATTTCACTGTGATCAGCACTTGAAAGTGAAAGCAGCCCGATTTCTTCATAACCAGTTTTCTGCAGACCGTTTTCAACCATCTGAGCGATTGTCGTCATTGAGCGTTCGCGAACTGGACGAGTGATCATGCCTGCTTGGCAGAAACGACAGCCTCTGGTGCAACCGCGGAAGATTTCAACGCTCATGCGCTCGTGCACGCTTTCAGCGATTGGAACTAGTGGTGCTTTTGGATAAGGCCATTCATCAAGATCCATGACAGTGTGCTTGGCAACGCGCCATGGCACACCTTGTTCGTTCACAGTTACGCGGCGAATCTGACCATCTGGCAAATACTCAACGTCATAAAACTTTGGAACATAAACCACGCCAGATTTTGCCAAGCGCAGTAATAGCTCAGCTCGGCCACCAGGTGATCCAGCTTTTTTAAAGTCAGCAACGATGTCTGTGATTTTTAGAACTGCTTGTTCACCATCGCCAAGAACTGCTGCGTCGATAAAGTTTGCAATTGGTTCAGGATTAAAAGCTGCATGTCCCCCAGCAATAACTAATGGATCATTATCACCACGGTCTTTTGAATGGATTGGCACGCCGGCTAAATCAATTGCGTTAAGCATGTTGGTGTAGCCAAGTTCGGTTGAGAACGAAACACCAAATAGATCAAAAGCGCCAACTGGGCGATGTGCTTCAACGGTGAACTGTGGCACGTTATTTTCGCGCATCTGTTTTTCAAGATCTGGCCAAACAGCATAAGTTCGTTCACAAAGTGCATCGGCACGTTCGTTAATTACTTCATAAAGAATCTGAACGCCTTGGTTTGGAATACCAACTTCATAGGCATCTGGATACATCAAGCACCAGCGAACTAAAACATCATCCCAAGGTTTGATGACAGCATTAAGTTCGCCGCCAACATACTGAACTGGCTTAGAAACTTTCGGTAGTAACTGTTCCAGCTGAGGGAAAACCGACTGGACGCTCATGCGCTTAGTCCTTAAAGGTTCGGGAAGAATAATTTAATTTCGCGGGCTGCTGATTCTTCTGAATCAGATCCGTGTGAAACGTTTAACTGGGTTTCAGTAGCAAGGTCGCCACGGATAGTTCCCATTGCAGCATTTGCCGGATTGGTCGCGCCCATCATTTGGCGCCAAGCAGCGATTGCTTCGTTACCTTCAATTACTGCTGCCACGAGTGGGCCACCGGTAATGAAGTTAACCAGATCTTTGAAAAATGGTTTGTCTTTATGTTCGCCGTAATGTGTTTCAGCTGTGGCGCGATCTAGTGTGCGCAGTTCAAGAGCGACGATTTTGAAACCTTTGCGTTCGATACGGCCAATAACTTCGCCAATTAGTCCACGTTGGACGCCATCAGGCTTTACTAAAACAAGGGTGCGTTGTGACATGCCCACAATTCTAGGGGAAATTACGCGGGCAACTTTCCGCTTAATTTAACGGCCAACGCCCAGATAAGTGTGAACATGATGCCTGGGATTAATAGCGGCTTAACAAGAAAACTTGCAAGCAATACAAGTAATTGCACGAGTGACCCAGTTCTTACTGCTGTTTTGCGATCACGGCGCATCGCGCCAACAGCAACCACGCAAAGAATTGCTAATCCAAAACCGACAACCAGCGCAGTTGTCTTTGGTACGTCATAGATAGAAATTGCTACAGGAATAGCTAGTGCAATCACGATTGCCTCAAAAAATAGCGTTGCGCTACCCATTACCTTCATTACATTGCCTCAAAATGTCCGGTTAAAGCACGACCCTTGGCTGCAGTCACAACGGATCCGGTAATAACAACACCGACACCAGCAGTGCCTGCACCATCGGCTAATTCAATACCTTTATCAATTGCCGCACTTAGGTTTGGTGAAGTGTGCACGCGCTCAGCACCAAATACTTGCTCGGCCAATTCTTTAATTTCTTGAACCTGCATTGCTCGTGGTGACCCATTCCAGGTAACCACAACTTCTTGCATTACCGGCTCTAGTGCTTCAAGGACGCCTTGAACATCTTTATCTGCCATAACTGAGATCACGCCGATGATGTGATCAAAAGTGAATGACTCTTGCAGTGCATGTGCCAACACATTTGCACCATGTGGATTGTGGGCAGCATCAACGATCACTGTTGGACTGCGCTTAACAACCTCAAGACGACCAGGTGAAGTTGCGTTACCAAACCCGCGACGAACTGAATCTTCATTTAGTTGATTTGATCCACCAAAGAATGCTTCAACTGCAGCAAGAGCTAAAGATGCATTCGCAGCTTGGTGATCACCAAAAAGTGGAAGTAGAACTTGTTCGTAAGTTCCAGTTAAACCTTCAAGGGTTAAAACTTGTCCACCTATCGCTAATGCGCGATCACGCACTGAAAACTCAACACCTTGTCTTGCAACTGTGGCATCAACTTCAACTGCGCGGGCAAGCAAGATTTGTGCAACTGATGGAACTTGCGGTGCTAGAACTGCCACTGATCCGTTTTTGATAATTCCAGATTTTTCAGTTGCCACTGCTTCGATAGTGTCACCCAAGTAATCTGCATGATCTAAACCAATTGGCGTAACTACTGAAACTATTGGCTGCACAACATTTGTGGCATCCCAAGTTCCGCCCATGCCAACTTCAACGATGGCAACATCGACTGGCGCATCCGCAAACGCAGCGAACGCCATTCCAGTTACCACTTCGAAGTAACTCATGGCTGGGCCACCACTTGCCAAACTCTCAGTATCAACAAGTGCTAAAAATGGTTCGATCTCGTCGTAAGTTTCAACAAATTTTTCAGCGCTAATCGGTTCGCCATTAAAGCGAATTCGCTCAGTGATGTGGTGAAGGTGCGGGCTGGTGACTAGACCAGTGTTCAATCCCATCTCGCGCAGCAGACTTTCAATCATGCGAGAAGTTGAAGTTTTGCCGTTTGTGCCAGTGACATGAATTACCGGATAAGCCAGCTGTGGGTCACCAAGCAATGTCATCAAATGACTGATTCGATCAAGGCTTGGCTCAATGATTGTTTCAGGTTGGCGTGATTCCAGAACTTCTTCGACGCGCTTTAATTCGGCGATTGGGGAATCTGAAGACATGGGTTAATTCTAGGTAGCAACTAAACGCATTTATTTACCTGCTTAATTACCTCGTAGAATTAAGGCTCATGACCGCCGATCGTATGCCTGAAAAACCAACACTTGATGGGATTGACCGCAAGTGGGCTGGCGCATGGGAAAGCCAAGGCACTTATTCATTTGATCGCACTGCAAATCGCGAACAAGTCTTTTCAATTGATACTCCGCCACCAACAGTTTCAGGTTCGCTGCACGTAGGCCACGTTTTTTCTTATACCCACACCGACTGCATCGCGCGCTACCAGCGCATGAACGGGAAAAAAGTTTTCTATCCAATGGGCTGGGATGACAATGGTCTACCAACAGAGCGTCGCGTGCAGAACTACTTTGGGGTTCGTTGCGATCCATCACTTCCCTACGATCCAAACTTCACACCACCAGCTGAGCCTGGCAAAGACCAAATTCCAGTATCCCGTCGCAATTTCGTTGAACTTTGTGAACGGCTAACCATCGAAGATGAGAAAGCATTCGAAGATCTTTGGCGTCGCCTTGGCGTAAGCGTCGATTGGAAAATGACTTATCAAACCATTGACACCAAAGCCCGAGCAATCTCACAGCGCGCATTCCTTCGAAATTTAGGTCGCAACGAGGCATACCAATCTGAAGCGCCAACTCTTTGGGATGTTACGTTCCGTACTGCAGTTGCTCAGGCAGAACTTGAAGATCGTGAACGCCCTGGTGCCTACCACCGCGTAGGTTTTTCAAAACCAGATGGCTCACCTTTATATATCGAAACCACTCGCCCAGAACTTGTTCCAGCAGTTGTTGCACTGGTTGCTAACCCCGATGATGAACGTTACAAACCACTATTTGGCACAACGGTTACTTCGCCGATCTTTGGTGTGGAAGTTCCCGTTGTTGCCCATCACTTAGCTGATCCTGAAAAAGGTTCAGGTATTGCGATGATCTGTACTTTCGGTGACGTAACTGACGTAACTTGGTGGCGCGAACTTCAACTTCCAACAAGACCAATCATCGGTTGGGATGGTCGAATTCTTTCCGAAATCCCATCATGGATTGAAACTGAAAGTGGCAAAGCAGCCTACGCCGCGCTTGCTGGCTTAACCGCGCATTCAGCTAAAGAAAAGATTGCCGAATTACTTCGCGAATCAGGCGATCTTGTTGGCGAACTAAAACCAATCACCCACCCAGTTAAATTCTTTGAAAAAGGCGATAAGCCACTTGAGATTGTGACCACTCGCCAGTGGTACATCCGCAATGGTGGTCGTGATCAAGATCTTCGCGAAAAGCTAGTTGATCGTGGGCGCAATATCACTTGGCATCCAGATCACATGAAAGTTCGTTACCAAAACTGGGTTGAAGGCTTAAATGGTGACTGGTTAATTAGCCGTCAGCGTTTCTTTGGTGTGCCAATCCCTGTTTGGTACGCACTTGATGGTGAAGGTAATCCAATTTGGGATCAAGTACTAACACCAAAAGATGAAGTACTGCCAATTGATCCATCAACAGATGTGCCAGCAGGTTATGAGGAAGCACAACGCGGAAAACCAAATGGTTTCATTGGTGATCCAGATGTGATGGACACTTGGGCAACTTCTTCACTAACTCCACAAATCGCAGGTGGCTGGACTGTTGACGAAGATTTATGGAAACGTGTTTTCCCATTCGATGTCAGGCCACAAGCCCACGAAATTATTCGCACTTGGTTATTTAGCACAGTTGTTCGCGCCCACTTTGAAGAAGATCGCTTGCCATGGAAGCATGCCGCAATTAGTGGTTGGATCCTTGATCCAGATCGCAAGAAGATGAGTAAATCAAAAGGAAACGTTGTTACCCCACTTGATCTACTTGATGAACATGGAAGCGACGGCGTTCGTTACTGGGCCGCAAGTGGTCGTCCAGGAACTGACACCGCATTTGATGTTGGTCAGATGAAAATTGGTCGCCGCCTTGCAACCAAGATTCTTAACGCCAGCAAGTTCACGCTGATGCAAGGAATTGCGCCAGCTTCAGCGATTAGCAATCCCCTAGATAAAGCACTGCTAGCAGCACTTGCTGATGTGGTGGATGAATCAACAAAAGCTTTTGAACAGTTCAACTACACAAAGGCTCTCGAAGTTGCTGAAACATTCTTCTGGGCATTTTGTGATGATCACTTAGAAATCGTTAAAGACCGTGCATATGGTCTGCAAGGTGAGGCTGAAAGTGCATCAGCTAAAGCAGCCCTAAATGTCGCTCTTGAAGTCTTGCTTAAACTTTTCGCACCATTCCTGCCGTTTGTAACTGAAGAAGTGTGGTCTTGGTTTAAAGATGGCTCAATTCACACATCCGCCTGGCCAACTTCAAGTGAACTGCGCGGCGGCGATGCAGGTCTTAACCAGGTAACTGCTGAGGTTATCTCTCAACTTCGCAAAGTTAAGAGTGAAGCCAAAGTTTCAATGAAGGCCGAGATTTCCAGGGCTGTAATTACAGCGCCAAGTGATGTAATTTCGCAGATTAAATTGGTGGCTGCAGATCTTCGGGCAGCTGGCCGCGTTATTACAGAGTTTGAATATGCAGAAGGCGCGAGCCCTATTTCGATTGAAATTGAACTCGCGCCAACTAGCGATTAATCAAATTACGCTGATTTTTCCTTAGGTACGCGCTTTGCACTTGGCACTTCGCGTGGAATTAGCGTTGGGTTGACGTTCTTAAGCACTACTTCGCGATTAATTACTACGCGAGCAACATCTTCACGACTTGGAATGTCATACATAACTGGCTGCAGTACTTCTTCCATAATCGCGCGAAGGCCACGAGCACCTGTCCCGCGAAGAATCGCCTGATCCGCAACTGCTTCAAGCGCGTCAGTGGTGAATTCAAGTTCAACGCCATCTAGATCAAATAGTTTTTGATACTGACGAACTAAAGCGTTTTTCGGTTCAGTCAAAACTGCAACTAGTGCTTTTTGATCAAGCTGGGCAACTGATGTGAAAACTGGAAGACGGCCAATGAATTCTGGAATCATGCCAAACTTCAACATATCTTCTGGCATTACATGCGAGAAAATGTCTGTTTCGCTCATGTCATCAACTTCAACTGTTGCAGTGAAGCCAAGTGCCTTCTTGCCGATGCGCTGACGAATGATTTCATCAAGACCAGCGAACGCACCACCAACGATGAATAGCACATTGCTGGTATCAATTTGAATAAATTCTTGGTGTGGGTGCTTGCGACCACCTTGTGGTGGAACAGAAGCTGTTGTGCCTTCAAGAATCTTTAGTAGTGCTTGCTGAACGCCTTCGCCAGATACATCGCGAGTAATCGATGGGTTTTCACTCTTGCGAGCCACCTTGTCGATTTCATCGATATAAATAATGCCGGTTTCAGCTTTTTTGACGTCATAGTCAGCAGCTTGAATTAGTTTTAAAAGGATGTTTTCAACATCTTCGCCAACATAACCTGCTTCGGTTAATGCTGTGGCATCTGCAATCGCAAATGGCACATTAAGCATGCGAGCCAGGGTTTGGGCTAGAAGGGTTTTACCTGAACCGGTTGGGCCAAGTAACAAAATATTTGATTTAGCTAGTTCAACAGCATCTTCACGAGGTGATTGATTTGCCCCAGCTTGAACGCGCTTGTAGTGGTTATAGACCGCAACTGAAAGTGCCCGCTTCGCAACTTCCTGACCAATTACGTATTGATCTAAGAATGAGTAGATTTCACGTGGCTTAGGAAGTTCATCCCAACCAAGGTTTACGCTTTCGCCGAGCTCTTCTTCGATGATTTCATTACAAAGGTCGATGCACTCGTCGCAGATGTAGACGCCAGGTCCAGCAATTAATTTCTTAACTTGCTTTTGGCTCTTTCCACAAAACGAACACTTCAACAGGTCGCCACCTTCGCCAATTCGAGCCATGGTGAACGCACCTCCTGGGGGAATAAAGTGTGTACCCGACGGGCTCGGGCGCTAAATAACGATATCTCGATTAACCGACAATCCGTTGGATTAAACGCCCAGCGCGCGCCGAATTACAAATGTGTAATTGAACTTGCCTTGATTTATTTGCACATTTTCTTTGCAACACCAGCAAGTTTGTTCGCTTGTGACCAGCCTTGATTACTTAAGCGGTACACGGGTGGCTAGAACCTGGTCGATGATGCCGTATTCCTTGGCTTGGTCTGCGGTCAAAATCTTGTCGCGTTCGATATCGCGACGGATTTCATCAACTGGTTTGCCGGTGTGCTTTGAAAAGATAGTTTCCATTTCATCGCGCATGCGTAAAATTTCGCGTGCTTGGATTTCGATATCAGATCCTTGGCCGCCACCTTCGGTGTATGGCTGATGGATAAGTACGCGAGCGTGTGGAAGTGCGTAACGCTTCCCTGGTGTGCCAGCTGCTAATAATACTGAAGCAGCTGATGCAGCCTGGCCCAAACAAACAGTCTGGATGTCGCACTTAACGAACTGCATAGTGTCATAAATTGCAGTCATCGCGGTGTACGAGCCACCTGGGGAGTTGATATAAATCTGAATATCGCGATCTGGGTCAAGTGACTCAAGCACTAGTAGCTGAGCCATCACATCATCTGCTGAAGCGTCATCAATCTGAACGCCTAGGAAAATAATGCGCTCTTCGAACAACTTGGCATAAGGGTTGTATTCACGAATGCCTTGTGGGGTGCGTTCGATGTAACTAGGCAGGATGTAACGAGCCTGAGGTGAGTAATCAAAATTTGTCATTATGCGGTACCGCCTTCGCCTGCTACGTCGCGAGCACTGCGCACAACGTGGTCAACAAATCCGTAATCTTTTGCTTCAGTTGCGGTAAACCAGCGGTCCCGGTCTGAATCTTCAGTGATGGTGGAAACTGATTGGCCAGTGTGTTCGGCAATTAGTTCAGCCATCTTGGTCTTGGTATACATCATTTGTTCGGCTTGAATTTGAATATCTGATGCAGTACCGCCGATGCCACCTGAAGGTTGGTGCATCATGATGCGAGCGTGTGGAAGTGAGTAGCGCTTGCCTGGTGCGCCAGCACAAAGTAAGAACTGACCCATTGATGCCGCAAGACCCATGGCAACAGTTGCCACATCGTTCTTAACAAACTGCATGGTGTCATAAATTGCCATACCGGCACTTACTGATCCACCTGGTGAGTTGATGTAAAGGAAAATATCTTTTTCTGGATCTTCAGCAGCTAGTAGCAAGATCTGAGCACAGATGGTGTTAGCCATCTGATCTTCAACTTGGGAACCAAGGAAGATAATTCGATCTTGTAATAGGCGCTGGAAAACTGAGTCGCCAAAACCTTGACCATTTGGTGCTGGAGTTCGCATGCTTGGAACTTCAAGCTCTGGTACTTGGATACCGCTCAAGATGTCTCCTTGAATTCTTGTGATGCCTTAACCCTAAATGAGGGGTGCGCCAAAAGTGCAGTCAGACCTGCCCATGTTCGCTCTAAAGGTAAAAAGTAAGCCCGAAGCCGATTATTTGGATGAAGAAATTAAGTCAGCGCTGTAGTGCTGTAGTGCTGGCTTATTCGTCAGCTTCGAAGTTTTCTTCGTCAGAATCGCTTGCGAAATCTGAGATGAATTCTTCAACTGACTGGTTTGGCTTTAGTACTGATTCAAGATCAACTTTGTTACCAGACTTATCAGTTACTTGAACGCTTTCAAGCACAATTGAAAGTGCCTTTACGCGACGAACTTCAGCGATCGCGCCTTGAACCTGTCCATTTTGCACAAGTTGATCTGCGAACTGATCTGGGGCCATGCCATAGCGCTGCGCTTCGTTGATTAACCACTGTGAAAGTTCAGCATCGTTAACTTGAACATCTTGTTCTTCAGCGATCTTGTCTAAGATCATGCGGCTCTTAAAGCCTGAGCGAGTTGTTTGTTCAAATTCACCCTTGTGAGCATCATCGCCATGACCATCAGCAAAATGCGCATCGATTTCTTCTTTGACCACACCTTCTGGAACTTCAACTTTCACAGCTTCCATCAAAGCATCATGGGTTAGATCGCGGGCTTGGTAAGCCTGTTCAACTAAACGAAGCCGGCCAAGACGAGTGCGGATGTCATCGCGAAGTTCGGCAATGGTGTCGAATTCACTTGCTAGCTTTGCAAATTCATCATCTGCTGCTGGAAGTTCGCGTTCACGAACTGAGCGCACTGTGACTTCAACTTCGATTGCCTTATCTGTCCAAGCTCCGTTAGTTGGGGTGAAAACGAATGTTCGAACATCTTGCGCTTTTGCACCGCGAACCGCGTCATCAAAACCAGGAACCATGCCATCTGAGCCAAGTTCGTAGCTCATCGCATTAGCTGCAATGTCTTCAACTTCTTGGCCATCGTGGGTTCCACGAAGATCGATCATCACGATGTCACCATCGGCAGCTTCGCGTTCAACTTGCTTTAGGGAGCCAAAGCGAGCACGAAGATCCTTTAGCTGTTCTTCAACCTGATCATCAGTGACATCTGGGTTATCAACCACAACTTTTAGGTCTTCAAATTTTGGTAGATCAAATTCTGGACGGATGTCTAGTTCAGCTGTGTAAACAAGGCCTTCTGATTCATCAATCTTGGTGACATCAACTTCTGGGCGACCAAGCTGTGAAACTTTGTTTTCAACTAGAGCTTTGGCAAGTGTGCTTGGAATTGCATCGTTAACAGCTTCTTCAAGTACTGCCCCGCGACCAAAGCGCTGATCGATAATGCGTGGTGGAATTTTGCCTTTACGGAAACCTGGGATGTTAACGCTCTTTGCAATGCGCTCGTAAGCAACATTCATACTTTCTGATAATTCAGAAAATGGAACTTCAACCGTGATTTTTACGCGGGTTGGGGAAAGGGTTTCGACTGCGCTTTTCACAGGTCTCCTATTAATTAACGTGCTATTTAAAAAATTAATGGTCGGGGCGGAGAGACTCGAACTCTCGGTCTTCTGCTCCCAAAGCAGACGCGCTAGCCACTACGCTACGCCCCGACGACCTGATGAAGTCTATTGGAAATAATGCGATAATCTAAATTCGAGGTTTGCCAAAGGCAGATTTATGCGGGTGTAGCTCAATGGTAGAGCCCCAGCCTTCCAAGCTGGCCATGCCGGTTCGATCCCGGTCACCCGCTCCATTTTAATTAGGAGAACTTTTGTCTGGCACAAATATCACCCGCCTTGAAGCCACCCAGCGCTCAGCTGTAGTTACCGCCAAGTCTTATGAAATCGAACTGGACTTAACTGGCCGCGGGGATAACTTCCCAAGCAAGACCACAATTCACTTTGCAGGACGTGACGGTAATTCAACTTGGGTTGATTACATCGCCCCGAAAGTAATCAGCATTGAACTAAACGGCCAGGCCGTTGACCTTTCAAATCATGACGGTTTCCGCATTCACTTAACTGGACTTGCTAGCCACAACACTCTTGTAGTTGTTGGCGAATCCAAATACATGAATTCCGGCGAAGGTCTGCACCGCTTCATCGATCCAGTTGATGACGAAGTCTATTTATATAGTCAGTTTGAAATCGCAGATGCTCGCCGCGTATTTGCCTGCTTTGACCAGCCAGATCAAAAAGCAACTTACCAATTCACCGTGACCGCCCCAGCTCACTGGAAAGTTCAAAGTAACAGTCCAACGCCACAAGGAATGCCAGCAGGCGAAGGCGCACTTAAATACGAATTCGCCCCAAGTCATCTGATCTCTACTTATATAACTGCCATCGTGGCAGGTCCTTATCACGAAGTTCGCGATGAATATAAAGGTAAGTACGGCACCTACCCACTTGGTCTGTTCTGTCGTAAATCACTTGCTGAGTATTTAGATCCGGATGATTTATTCACTGTGACCAAAGAAGGTTTCAAGTATTTCGAAGATGCCTTTGAAACTGGTTACCCGTTTGGTAAATACGATCAGCTATTCGTTCCAGAATTCAATGCTGGCGCGATGGAAAATGCTGGTTGTGTTACTCACCACGAAGATTATGTGTTCCGCTCAAAGGTAACCCAAGCTGCATATGAGCAGCGCGCCAACACAGTGCTGCACGAAATGGCTCATATGTGGTTTGGCGATCTAGTCACCATGAAGTGGTGGGATGACCTTTGGCTTAACGAAAGTTTTGCTGAATGGGCCGCCCACCATGCAAGCGTTAGTGCAACTAAATACACCGAGGCATGGACCAACTTTGTTAACCAGCGCAAAGCTTGGGGATACCGTCAAGATCAACTTCCAACCACTCACCCGATTGTGGCTGACATGGTTGACCTTGACGCAGTTGAAGTTAATTTTGATGGCATTACTTATGCCAAGGGTGCATCTGCACTTCGCCAATTAGTCGCTTGGGTTGGTGAAGATAAATTCTTCGCTGGCATCCGCACTTACTTCAAGAAATATGCCTGGGGCAATACAGAACTTGCAGACTTGCTTACTGAACTAGAAGTTGCCAGTGGTCGCGATCTGCATGACTGGACCGAGCGTTGGCTACAAACAGCTGGCGTGAACACACTTCGTCCTGAAGTCGTAATTGAAAATGGCGTATATAAATCTGTCACCGTGATTCAAGAACCACCTACAGCCCCTGAGGGCGTTGAGCAATTACTTAGACCTCACCGCATTGGCATTGGTATCTATAACAAATCTGGCGACAAAATGGTTCGGACTAATCGAATTGAAATCGATGTTGATGGTGCTAAGACCCAAGTTAATGAACTAGTTGGAAAACCAGCTGGCGACTTGCTTTTACTAAACGATGGTGACTACACCTTCGTGAAAATTCGTCTTGATGAATTGTCTGCAAAAACAGCAGCTGAAAACTTAGATGCGATCGAAGACAGTGTTTCAAGAGCTCTTATTTGGGCAGCTGCTTGGGATATGACCCGCGATGCAGAAATGTCAACAACTGATTACTTAAACATGATCATGAATGCCGATCTGGTCGATATGGGAATTGGTGTGACCCAGCAGTTGCTTCTGCAAGCTCGCTCAGCCATTGAACAGTTTGGTAATCCAGAGAAGCGTCATGCAAACCGCGATCAGTTAATTGATGCGATCTTGAAGCAATTACCTAATGCGCCTGCGGGCAGTGATCATCAGTTGTCTTTTGTTAGAAACGTAATCGCACTTGCCAGAACAACTGAGCACACAGATCTTTTAAAGTCATGGCTTGATGGTTCAAAAGCACCAAATGGCCTTGCAATTGATACCGATCTTCGTTGGGCATTTATTTCTCGGCTTGCCTCTCTTGGCGCAATGCCAGAGTCAGCAATCGATGAAGAATTAACTCGCGATAACACCGCTGGTGGTCAGCGCCAAGCAGCAAGTGCTCGCGCTGCATTGCCAACGGCAAAAGCAAAAGCTGATGCTTGGGCAGCTGCAGTCGATTCAGATGAACTGCCAAATGCACTACTTAATGCAACTGTTGGTGGCTTTGCTCAACCAGATCAGCGCGAATTGCTTGTGCCATACGTGGACAAATACTTTGCAGCATTAACCGAAATCTGGAAGAGCCGTACTAATGAAATCGCCCAGTCGTTAACAACTGGTCTATTCCCTTCATTATTGGCATCTGAAGATATCCTGAAAAAAGCAGATGCTTTCTTAGCAAGTGATAAAGATGCTGGTTCCACCAGATTAATTAAAGAGCTTCGCGACAACGTTGCTCGTTCACTTCGCTGCCAAGCATTTGATAAATAATTAACTCTTAATGGGGGCAACGATGAACGATCTACTGGATTGGTTTTTAGGAACACCAGTAAAAATTGCTGTAATCGTTTTACTTGCTGCCCTAATCAGAGTTTTATTAATCCGCACTTCAAGTCGATTAATTAAACGCGCTCTAACTCTTCGCATCGAACGTCGTCATGGCGCGCAAGGATCAGTTGAAAAACAATCTGACCATAGTCGCCATGAACAGCGCGCAAGTTCCATTAGCCAATTACTTCGCAGTGTTATTACCGGCACTGTTTGGAGTTTGGCTGGCATCATGGTGCTTTCCAATTTAGGTATCGATGTTGGTCCGATTTTGGCATCAGCTGGTGTTGTTGGTGTGGCACTTGGTTTTGGCGCGCAAACACTTGTTAAAGATTTCATCGCTGGTATTTTCATGATTTTGGAAGATCAATATGGCGTTGGCGATGTAATTGATGTTGGCCCAGCAATTGGAACTGTTGAAGAAATCGGCCTGCGTGTAACAAGGCTTCGCGATAAAGAAGGCATAGTTTGGTACATGCGCAACGGTGAAGTTCTGCGCATCGCTAATCATTCACAGTAACCAAAAATGGAACCAACACTTTATGCACAAATGGGGGGCGCCCCATTTTTTGAAAAACTAGTTGCTGGTTTTTATGAAGGAATTAAAACTGATCCAGTTTTAAGACCGATGTATCCAGAAGAAAACTTAGATGGCGCAATCCATCGGTTAGCTATGTTCTTATCTCAGTACTGGGGTGGACCAACAACCTATTCTGATGAACGCGGTCACCCGCGCCTTCGTATGCGTCACAATGTTTTCCTAATCGATGGCGATGCCAGGGATCGTTGGTTAGGTCACATGTCAGAATCCCTAGCCAAATTAGAAATCGAACCACATTTAAAAGATCAGCTCTGGACCTACTTAGTCACTGCAGCCCATTCTTTGGTTAATCAGCCAGATAACTAAACCCCCCAAATGCAGATTTTGGCGGGCTGTAGGCCAGAATTGAATTCATGTTGAGAAGTAAAGACTGGTGGCGCGAAGCCGTCGTTTATCAGATTTATCCACGTTCATACGCAGATGCCAGCAACGATGGCATAGGTGACATTCCGGGTATTCGCACCAAAGTCCCTTACTTAAAAGAACTAGGCATTGATGCGGTGTGGTTAAGTCCGCACTACCCATCCCCAATGCTTGATGCTGGTTACGACGTTTCTAATTACCGCGACGTTGAACCGATCTTTGGAAAACTTTCTGACATCGATGGCTTAATTGCTGATCTGCATGCAGCAGGAATCAAGATGCTGATCGACATCGTGCCAAACCACACTTCCTGGGATCACCCATGGTTCAAAGAAGCACTTGCAGCTGCTCCTTCAGATGACCCAAGCGTTCCAGCTAAAGCACGTTACGCCGAAGGACCATGGGCGAGGTATCACCTACTTCGTGGTCAAGATGGTGGCAAGAGCGAACCAAATAATTGGGAAAGTTGTTTCACTGGTCCATCTTGGACACAGCTAAAAGATGCTGATGGCAAACCAACTGGTTGGTGGTACTTACACATCTTTGATAAATCACAACCAGATTTAGATTGGACTAACGAAGAAGTTCGCGCAGACTTCCGCCAAACACTTCGCTTCTGGTTCGACAAAGGTATTAATGGATTCCGCATTGACGTAGCTCACGGCTTAGCAAAAACACCTGGATACCCGGACTGTCCTGAACTTAAAGATGGCGATCCAACAAGTAAGAATCCTTACTGGGATCAAGATGCTCTGCATGATGTTTGGCGCGAATGGCGCAAGGTCGCTGATGAATACGATGATCCAAAAGTATTCGTGGCCGAAGCATGGGTCTTCCCTGCTGAACGCAATGCTCGTTACCTACGTGAAGATGAACTTCACACCGGCTTTAATTTCCCATTCCT
>JBEGTB010000001.1:0-2841 GCA_041179585.1 Actinomycetota bacterium | reverse complement strand
CAGCAGTTGCTTATGTATTAGTCGATCCAGTCATGCCACAAGTTGGCGGTGAATACAGCGACTGGCCAGATGCACCAGTAACAGTTGTCATCACCGATTCAGCTAGTGAATCTGCAAAAGAGGCATCGTTGCAATCCCGGTTGCGTGGATGGACTGTGACTAATTCACTTAGTGAAGTTTTAAAGAAGTATTAATTAAATTTCTTGTATTTAGCGCGACAAAACAGAGATTGAACGAACTAAAGGTCTTGGCAAATACTGCGCCACAATTCCAAGCAATTTGTATTGAAATCCAGGAACGCTAACTGTTTTTGATTTGGCGAAGTCTTTAAGTGCTTTTTCTACAACCGCATCAACATCAAGCCACATCCAATCAGGAATTGTGTTTGTTTGCATTTGCGCACGATCATGGAATTCTGTTCTGGTAAATCCGGGACAAAGCGCCATCACGTGGACATTACTGCCCCGCAATTGAGTGGCTAGTGCTTCACTAAATGTGGTTACCCAAGATTTTGCAGCGCTATAAGTTCCACTACTTAACCATCCAGCAACCGAACTCACATTTATTACTCCGCCACGATTTCGTTTAACTTGTCCAGGCAAAGCAGCGTGTGTGATTCGCATTACTGCGCCAACTAAAACATCGAGCAAATTTTGTTCAGCAGCTAAGTCTCCACCAATAAAAATCTGCTTAATTCCAAAGCCAGCATTGTTAATAACCAAATCAATGTCTTCAGCAGCTGCTCGGCAAGTGACCTCACCAAGTTGCTTAGCATCGGATAAATCTGCAACTAATACTTCAACGTTTACATCAAAATCTAGGCGAAGTTGATTAGCCAATTCATTTAATCGATCAAGATTTCGAGCAACTAAAACCAAGTCGTTATTCTTGCTGGCCAACTGAATCGCAAATGATTTTCCGATGCCCGCTGTTGCGCCAGTTATTAATGCAGTGCTCACACCATTCATTGTTTCAACAAAGCGGCTGTGACCCTATGCGCATCGCCTGTTGCATTTGTCTAAATTGATTAAGCCCTTCGTTGCGGTCGCCACACGACAAGAGCTGTCGATGGGCCGTCTACCAGCGAGCGAAGTGCAGCTAATTCCCTTAACGTGGCCTCAAGTTGTTCCTCTAAAGCCAAAATTCGAATAATGCCTGAAAGCGTTACACCTTCAGCAGAAAGTCTGGCTACTTCACGCAGTCGGCCAATATCTTTTAGCGAATAAAGCCGATTGTGGCCAATAGTTCGCTGTGGCGAAACTAAACCAAGTCGGTCATATTGCCGAAGAGTTTGTGGATGTAATCCAGCAAGCTGAGCAGCAACTGAAATTACATATAACGGAACATCGTCATTTAATTCATAGCTATCCACGCTTGCCTCCCTTCGATTTACTTAACCCATTCACTTTGGCCATTAATTCTGCGCGCGGATCAAATTCTGAAGTTGCAGATGCAAACAAATTAAGAGCGCGTGTGGCATCTTCTGAAATTTCATTTGGTACTGCGATATCAACGGTGACAATTAAGTCACCTGCTGTTCCTTGCGCTTTTTGAACACCTTTGCCACGCGCGCGGAATTTACTTCCTGACTTTGTCCCAGCTGGAATGCGAATTGTTACTGGCGCCCCATCAAGCACTGGAACTTTAATGTCAGCACCATTTACTGCTTCATCAAATTTGATTGGAACAGAAATAGTTAAGTTGTCACCATCACGACCAAAGACTTCGTGGGGTGTGACAGTTACGTTTATAAATAGGTCGCCCGCTGGTGCGCCTTGATCCCCAGCTGCACCTTTACCTTTAAGGCGAATCTTCTGATCATTTTTAACACCGGCTGGGATACGTGCTTGCACAGTATGTGATGAAAGGCGAAGTGGAATGGTGGTGCCGTGCATCGCATCTTCAAAACTTAGAGTTACCGAAGTTTCAAGATCTGCGCCGCGGCGTGGACCGCGAGCACGACCGCCACCAAAAATTCCACCAAGCAAATCACCTAGGTCACCAATGTCACTCATTGATCCAAAGTTTGCCGAACCGAAGTTGCCCGAACCGAAGTTTGTTGCACCTGGACCAAACATGTCATTTGGATTAAACCCACCACGAGTCTGTCCACCATAAAGTTGGGCATCGTCATATTCTGAACGTCGCTTTGGATCTGACAAAACATCGTAGGCTTCACTTACTTCTTTGAAGCGCTCTTCAATTTTTTTGTCCCCTGGATTTTTATCTGGGTGCAAGTCTTTAGCTAGTTTGCGATATGACTTTTTTATTTCGCTAGCTTGGGCATCTTTGGCAACACCAAGAACTTTGTAATAGTCCTTTTCTAAATAATCTTTAACTGCCATTGATGCCTCCTTCCAACTAATTAATTAGGATCAGCCACGCTGACAATTGCAGCGCGAATAATCTTTCCGTTGAATTCATAGCCAGGTTGGTAGACAACAACACATGTTGATTTATCTACTGAATCACTGTGTTCATGGGCGATTGCTTCATGACGCGTTGGATCAAACTCATCACCAGGTTCACCAAATGGCTTAAGGCCAAGGCGACTAACTGTTGATTCAAGTGCTTCACCAACACTCTTGAAAGCGCCTTCTAGTTCACCGTGTGTGCGAGCACGACCGATGTCATCAATTACTGGAAGTAGCTCTGCAAGTGTTCCCGAGATGATTAACTCGCGAGTTACTTCACGATCACGTTCAACTCGTTTGCGATAGTTCGCATACTCAGCTTGTAGTCGTTGAAGATCTGCAGTTAATTCAGCAATTGGATCAGCTGGTGTGCTTTCTTGCTCAGAAGCAGGTGCCTGGTCAGATTCTGACCTAGGCGCACCTGTTT